>JBEVJO010000423.1:0-4153 GCA_040510175.1 Caulobacterales bacterium | reverse complement strand
CAATGCGCAGTGGCCGGCCCAGGCGCACAGGACGGCCAAATACGTGTTGCGCCAAAGCGCGCACGCCGGGCATCTGGCTGCCGCCGCCCGTCAGCACAATCCGCGCAGCCCCTTGCGCCGCTTCGGTGCTGCCCAGGCGATCGCGGGCGATCTCGAAAATTTCTTCCATACGGGGGCGGATGATTTTGACCAAAGCGCCGCGCGTGGCCGTCGCCTTGTTCATATTGCCGCTGTCATCGACTTGCTCGATATCGATGCGGTCGCTGTCCGAGGCGCCCAAGGCGCTGGATTCGATCGCGCCATATTGCAGCTTGGTGCGTTCCGACGCCTGAAACGTGGCGCCAAAGCCCTGCGCGATGTCGGCCGTTACCCGCATGCCGCCCAAGGGAATGCAATCGGCAAAGGCAAATCCCCCATCGACATAAATCGCGAGCTTAGTGGTGCCAGCGCCCAAATCGATGCACAGGCTGCCCAGGTCCATTTCATCTTGCACGAGCGTGGACAAAGCGCTGGCATAAGGCGCGGCGACGATCTTATCGACCGCCAGATGCGCGCGCTCGATCGCCACCACCAAATTGCGGGTCGCCGCCGCCGGCGCCGCCAAAGCATGCAGACCGACGCTCAGGCGCTCCGCCACCATGCCGCGCGGATCGCGCACCGCGCAATCGTCGTCGAGCGCATAGACGATCGGATTGGCGTGCAGCAGATCCTGGCCAGTGCAGCGCACATGCTCCATGGCCTGCAAAATCGCGCGGCGCACTTCGCGGCGGCCGATGGGTTCGCCGTCGATAATGGCTTCGCCGGTGACCAGCTGACTTTTCAAGCCGCCGCCGGAATAGCTCACCACCACTTCGGAAATGCTGAGACCCGACGCGCGTTCGGCGATTTCAACGGCGGTGCGGATCGCGCGCTCCAGCGCTTCGATGTCCGCCACCGTCCCGGCGCGCACGCCGGTTGACGCGCATTCGCCGACGCCGACCACGCGCAGGCTCGCGGACTCCGCATCCGAGCGCACGATGACGCACGACACTTTGGACGTGCCGATATCCAGCGCAGCCACCGTCTGGCTGCGCGCTTCGCTTTTGCGTTCTTTCGCCTTCTGGCGCTGGTCGAGGGCGGACATCTATTCCCCCATCCCGGCGGCATGCGCGCTAGACGGCGCGGGCGCGGCGTAAATCCGGTCGCCGCTGCGCAAATCCAGGCGCTGCATCGGCAAATCCAGCACGCCGCGCTCGGCATGCATGGTTTCCAGCCGCTCCAGCGCGCCTTCCGGGTGCGTTTCAGGCAACAAAATATCCAGTCCGGTTTTCAATTTCAGATTCCAGCGGCGCTCGCCGACATAGGTCGCATAGGCCAGACGGTCGCGCACGGTGGGCGAGGCTTCCAGCGCCAGCATCAGACCGCCGGCAGCCGGACCAGCGCCAACGCCTTCAACCAACGGCAATTCGGGATGCGCCAAAGGATCGGACGACAGCAATTTATGGCCGCTCGCATCCGTCACCACGGTCTTGTTGTTGACGCGCCACAGCGCGAACGGCTCGCGCGGCTCGACGATCATCACGACCTGATCCGGCCACAGACGAAGCGCCGTCGCCTGCCCCACCCATTCCAAGGACATCGCGCGGTCGCGCAAGGAAATCGGATCGGCGCGCAACAAGGCGTCGCCTTCGTGAAAGCCCAGAGTGTCGCGCAATTGCATTTCGCGCACGCCCTCGACGCCGACGATGCTCACCTTTTTGGCGGCAAAACCGGAATCCTTGACCATGTCGTCCACGGCCGTTTCAGCTTTCATCCAGATGTCGCCCAAGGATCCGCCCATCCATGCGGCGAACAAAGTCATGCCGCCCAGCAGCATCGCGGCGCCGAAAATGGCCGGCGCATTGGTGTCGCCGCGCGCGACGGACCGGCCCTTGGCGCGCGCCCAGGCGCCCATCTTCACGGGACCGTTGCTCTTGTGTTTGCGGCGGCGCTTTACCGGGGGCATGAGGCGTCCCCGATCATCCAATCCACTAAAGAGTCAAAGCTCATACCGCGATGCGCGGCTTGTTCCGGCACCAGCGAGGTTGGCGTCATGCCAGGCTGGGTGTTGGTTTCCAGGATCACCAGACGGTCGGTCGTCGGATCATAGCGGAAGTCAGACCGCGACACGCCGCGGCAGCCCAAAGCCGCATGCGCCTTGGCGGAGGCGTCCATCGCGCGCTTTTCCAGCGCGGCGTCGATCTTCGCCGGCAGCACATGGCTAGAGCCGCCCTGGCCATACTTGGCCTCGAAATCGTAAAATTCACGGCCGGTCAGAATTTCGGTCACCGCCAATGCCTCATCGCCCCGAACCGCAACCGTGAACTCACGACCGGGAATGAATTGCTCGATCATCACTGTATCGCCGAACGTCCAGCTCGCATCCGTGAGCGCGACCGGCGGACGGTTCTCGCCCTCGCGCACGATCAATACGCCTACGGACGATCCTTCATAGATAGGCTTGACGACATAAGGCGGGGTTAACAGATGCTGCGCTGCTGCGGAAAACCGATCGGTGACGATGTGGTCTGCGACATCTAGCCCCACGTCACGGAAAACGGCCTTGGCCTTGGCTTTGTCGAGCGCGAGCGACGAGGCGAGCACGCCGGAATGCGTGTACGGAACACCGAGCAAGTTCATCACGGCCTGCACATGGCCGTCTTCGCCCCACGGCCCATGCAGCGCGTTGATGACCACTTCCGGTTGCGCGGCTTTTAATTGATTGTACACATCCGGCGTCGCGTCGATCTCGACGACGTCATGGCCCAGATTGCGCGCAGCGGCGGCGCAGGCTGCGCCGGACACGAGCGACACCGGACGCTCGGACGACCACCCGCCCAACAAAACGGCGACGCGCTTTTTGGCCATCAAACTCCCCACAGTCGCATTCGGCGACACAAAGCGTACTTTTTTCCCAACGCCTTACTGGAACCTGTCTACGCATTAATACAGAGGATGGTTTCCAAACCGCTTCGAAATCTAAATTTCGCTGAGAATATTTTGCATCTGAGCGCGCCGATTTTGTGGCGATTTTTTCGCAGCGATCGCGCGAAGATTTACGGACGATTATTGCGTGAGCGGCAAGGGCGCGGCAGGGCCGCCAAAAGCGGCGACGGCGAGGCTCGGATCCAAATTCTGGCCGCGCCATTTCATGCGCCAGCACAGATGCGGTCCGGTGGTGCGGCCTTTGTTGCCGACACGGCCAATCACCTGGCCTTGCTTCACTTTCTGGCCTGGCGCCACATCGAGCTCCGACATGTGCAGATAGAGCGTGATGAGGCCCTGCCCGTGATCGATCATGACCAAGCCGCCTTCATAGTAAAGATCCGATTCAGCAAAGGCGATAACGCCATCAGCGGGGGCGCTGATCGGTGTGCCGATCGGCGCGGCGATATCGACGCCGTAATGCGGCCGATCGAGTTCACCATTTAAAACGCGCTGCGCGCCCCACGGGCTCGAAATCCTGCCGGCGATCGGCCATAGGAAAGGTTCTGTAAACCCTGTTCCCGCCGCGATGGAGGCGAAGCCCTTGCCCTTGCGCTCGGCGTCGGCCTTGATCCGCGCCAGCACTTCGGGCGGCGGGGTCACCATGGCCGGCGGCAAGCCGTCGACGCGGGTCTGTTTGTAGGTGCGGGTCTCTATGTTCAGTATACGGTCGATGACCGCGCCACTCGGGGCGATCACCCGCAAGCTTGTGGCCGGTCCGGCGTCGCGGTCAAAGCCGATGACGAACAGCCCAGAGGCGTCCGCCTGCAGCACCATGTCGCCCAAAAAAACCTTTGCGAGCGGCACAGTACGCCCGACCATCATGCCGCCTTGCGCCGCCGCGCCCATCAGATCGAGCGCGAAAGGTTCGGAAGGCTTCGCCGGAACGGAGACCTTCGGCGCATCGACCGGCGTGGTCGCTTGAGCGGTCGCGCAGGCTGCGAAAGCCAGGGCGCCGAGTATGCACATTGGGGCCATCGATGGTTTCGGCATCTGCTCTGACCCTCTCCTCACCTCTCCCTTTCAGGGAGAGGGACGTTGATGTGCAGCTTATTTATTTGCGGCCGCGCCAGGCGCGATTGTTTCGAGGAAACGCTCCGTGGATGTCCCTCCCCTTGAAAAGGGGTGGGGCCGGAATCCGAAACGACGG
>JBEVJO010000422.1:0-7071 GCA_040510175.1 Caulobacterales bacterium | reverse complement strand
GATTGTTTGTTACGCCGAGTGTCCTTCGGCGTCAATCGAAAGGTTCCGGATGATCGCTTCGCCAGAAGCTCGCAGAACGGCGTTGGAGCGGTCACACCCGCAATGGCGCGCCATGACGATCAGCGCAGCGCTCGAGGCCGCCGCCGCGCGACATCCAGGGCGTCCTTATGTCCTGACGAAGGACGCCTTTTATTCGTATGCGGACATGCGCGCCTGGGCGCGAACGCTCGCTTCGGGCCTGATCGCTAGTGGCGTCAAATCCGGCGACAAGGTCGCGCTGGACATGGCCAACTACCCGGAATTTGTCGCCGTCAAATTTGCAATTGCGATGGCCGGCGCCACGGCCGTTCCGATCAATTTCCTGCTGCGCGGACAGGAAATCGCTTATGTCCTGCGGCAATCCGATTCCGCAGCGCTCGTCACCATGGATCGGTTTCGCGGGCATAATTACCTCGCGGATCTGGACGAATTTGCACCTGGCTGGCGAGACGGCGCAGCCGATGCTTTGCCCCGCTTAAAGCACGTTGGTGCTTTTCCACCAGGGCCGAATGCATCGCCGCGCACGCCGACATTGGATGATTTGGCCCAGCGCGCCACTGCCGCCAGCGACGCCGAGCTTGAGCGCCGCTTGGCGCAAGCCGATCCGCATGCTTTGTCCGATATCATCTACACGTCGGGCACGACGGGGCGCTCCAAAGGCGTGATGCTGACCCATGACATGGTGATGCGCGCCGCCTTTGCTTCCGTTTATACACGCGCCTTTGAGGACGGCCGCCGCATTCTCTTCGCCTTGCCGATGTATCACGTCTTTGGGTATGTCGAATGCATGATCGCCGTCACTTTTGTCGGCGGCGCAATCATTCCGCAGGCGATCTTCGAACCGGTGGAGATGCTGGATCTCGCCGAAAAGCACGCTGCTAGCGAAATGGTTTGCGTCCCGATGATGACGCACAAGCTAATCGAGACCGCCGCTGCGCGCGGCTTCGATTCCAAAAACTTTCTGGCGATGTTCAATAGCGGCGGCGCCAATGTGCCGTCGATTTGGGGCCAAATCCGCGAGGTTTTGGGCGCGCGCGAAGTCCTGACCGCTTACGGCATGACGGAAACCACCGCGTCGACCACCTGCACCTTGCCCGAAGGCGGCGACGAGCATCTTCTGAACAGCAATGGGCGGTTCAAGCCGGCGCATTGCGCCGGCGATCCCGAATTGTCCGGTTTGACCGCCGTCTACAAAACCATCGACCCAGAAACCGAGCACGATCTGCCCGTCGGCGAGAGCGGCGAGTTGGTTGTGAAGGGGCCGATCGTTACACGCGGCTATTACAACAAGCCGGAAGAAACCGCCGCCGCGTTTACCAGGGACGGCTGGCTGCGCACCGGCGATATCGGCCGCGTCAACGCGGATGGCTACCTGAGTTTGACCGGCCGCCTGAAGGAAACCTATCGCTGCGGCGGCGAGATGGTGATGCCCCGCGAAATTGAGGCTCTGTTCGACGATTGGCCCGGCGTCGCGCAAGTCTTGGCTGTCGGCATACCTGATCCGAAAATGGGCGAAATCGGCGTTCTGGCGGTGGTCCCGATCGACCCGGCCAATCCGCCGAGCCTGGATTCCATGCTGTCCGTGTGCGCCGAAAAGCTCGCACGCTTCAAGGTGCCAAAGCACGCTTTGTTTTTGCAAGCTTCGGAAATTCCGCTCACGGTCACGGGCCGGCCGCAGAAATTCAAACTCGCGCCCATCGTGACGCAAAAATTATCCGCCTAGGAGGAGACGCCCATGGTTATCGAACGCGCGGAAATCCCGGTGAAGCCAGGCATGGAAGAAGAATTTGCCAAGGTGATGGCGGACAGCGGCATTGCACTCCTGGCCTCCGCCGCGGGGTGTAACCGGGTAGAGGTCGGCCGCGGCGTCGAAAGCCCCGGCAAATTTATTTTGCTTTTGAGCTGGGACAAGGTGCAGTCCCATATCGACTTCACCAAGACGCCGGCCTTCGACAACTTCAAGTCGCTGGCCGGCCCCTTCTTCGCGGGGCCCTCCAATATGGAGCATTTCGAGTTGGTTTAAGGTCAGCAAAAAGGGGCGCGATTTCGCGCCCCGCATCTCTTCCGCATTTTATTGCGGCGTCTCTACTTTTCTTCAATCGTGATCGCACGCTCTGGGCACGACCGCGCCCCTCGTTCCGCGTTTGCTTCTTCGCCGGCCGGCACGTCGATCGTGGTTCCGCGATCGGCGTTATAGCCGTCGCTATCCAATTTATAGACTTTAGGCGCGTATTTGGCGCAGCGTCCGTGACCGGAACAATTCTCGCCGTCGATCTTTGCGCGCATCTCTCACTCCCTCTTTTAATGGTGCGCGACTATTGCGCGTCTTTCATCCGGCCTTCGCTCGGCAATTGGTCAATCGCGGCCAAAGCCTCGACGGCCAACCCAAGGGCCAACCCTTCTTGCATCAATCTTTTGTAGCGTTGCGTCAGCGCAATGCGCGTGTAGCGCCGCGCCAGCATGGGCTTCGACGCGATCATGCGGCCGACCTCCAGCGCGCGCTTAATCAACTGATCCGGCGGCAGCACTTCAGACACCACGCCCAGGCTCAACGCTTCCTGTGCGCCAATCTCCTGCCCCATCAGAAGGAAATAGCGCCCGCGATTGGGTCCCAAAATGTGTGGCCAGACAACATGCGCGCCGTCGCCTGGGACGATGCCCGACATGAAATGCGGGGCGTCCTGAAACACAGTCGTGCTTGACGCGAGCACAATATCCGACATCACCGGAATTTCCGGATGGATGCGCGCCGGTCCATTGATGGCGGAGATCACCGGGACTTCTATGTCCAACAAATTCATCAATAGCCGCCGACCATCGTAGAATGTAAGATCCCATTCCCCGGCGGAACTCAGCTTGAAGCTGCCCGCATTGATATCGGCGCAGTAATCGTCGCCCGCGCCCGTCAGGATCACCACTTTGTTTTCGCGGTCCGCGCCAATATCCGTGAAGCAATAGCCCAACTCCTCGTGCGCCAGCGCCGACCAGACGAGCGACTTGCCGCCAGTATGAAACCTCACCACCAACACGCCATCATCGCGCGTCAGCTGAATGTTCTCATACCGGTTCTTGTATTGCTCGAATCTTGGCGCAGGCCCACCGCTCATGCTTTGAACTCCAAGTGCAGCGACCGCATGGACCGCAAGAAGCCCGTTTCAAAGGATGGCTGCGTACCCGGCTTTACACGGAATTCTGGGATACGGCGCAGCCATTCCTCAAGGAAGGTCGTTAATTCAACGCGCTCGAGATTGGAGCCGATGCAACGGTGCGGACCGACGCCGAAAGTCGAATGGATGATTGTTTCGCGTGCGATATCCACCTTATCCGCGTTTTCCATAAGGCGCGGATCGCGCGACGCGGCGGCGTAGGTCAGCATGACGAAGTCGCCTTCCTTCATGTCGACGCCTCGCACCTGCACATCACGGGTGCAGGTGCGGCCAAGCGCAACGACCGGCGGGTAAAAGCGCGCGAATTCCTCGATCGCGTTCTCCACCAACTCAGGTCGCTCCCGCAGCAATTGTCGCGCCTCGGGATGCTCCGCCAGATAGTGAATGGCCGAACCCATGACGAAGGTCGTGGTGGCGATGCCGCCAAAGGTTAGATCGACCAGGATGCTGACTTTATGCTCCCAGGGCGACTCCGTGCCGTCTTCATACGTCACGCCCGCCAAGATTGTGTCGATCAGGTCCCCGCGCGGCGGCTGCGTTTCGCGCCAGCGCAAATGCTTATCCAGATAATCGAAGACGCCGGCGAAATGGCCTGCGCGCTCTTCCGGCGGCGCAAAGGTGCCCTTTTCAACACCTTCAACAAGCTTATCGAGATGTTCGATCGGCACGCCGAGTATGTTCTTGAAGAATGCCCAACCCGGCAATTTCGCGCCAAACTCCGATATAAATTCGCACTCGCCGCGATCGATGAACATATCGATCAGCACATTCACATCCGCGCGGATCGGCGCGTCATAGGTCTCCACGGTTTTGGGGCTCATATGCGGATTGAGTTTGTGCCGCCATTTGGTGTGCATCGGAGGATCGGATTCCTCGGGCATCAAATAAGGCAAACCCTCAGGCCGGTTCGGCTGATAACCCTTGGCGCTGGAAAAGGTGCGCCAATCCTGGCCAGCGCGCCGGACGTCTTCTTGTTGCGTCAGCAGAAAATAACCCGTGCCCTTCTTGCTGTGGATCACTGGACATTTGTTGACGACAAAGTTCAGAGTCTCGTCGAACTGATCGTTGAACCTGGGATCGTCGAGATCAAAGTCGCGCACGATGTCGCGGCCAAAGCGCTTCTTCAACGCATCGGGAGACGTTTCCGGATCATCCAAAGATACGGGAATGCGATCTTCCATGGTTGCGTAACCTCCCAGGTCCGGATATTTGATTGAAACAAACAATCATTTGTTTTAGTATAGTCAAAATCGACCTATCCCGTCAAGGCACGGTCGAAGTGGCAGAATATTCGCGCTTTGTGAGCCATGATCAAGACGAACGAGGACAGTTCATGACCCTCCCCTTCGCCAAACGATACAGCAGCATTTCGAACGCGAAGCCGCTCGTGCTCGGCGCCAAGGCAATCGAAGGAAAGTGAAATGACAAAAGAAGTAGACTTCGACGCTGTAGTGATCGGCGCGGGCTTGAGCGGTCTGTATCAGGCCTATCGACTGCGCGAGATGGGGTATCGCGTGCTGGGGGTCGAGGGCTCAGACAATATTGGCGGCGTTTGGCATCACAACCGCTATCCGGGCTGTCGAATCGATTCTGAGAGCGAAGTCTACGGCTACTTCTGGAACGAACAACTCATGCAGGAGTGGAACTGGTCCGAGCGCTTTGCCGCACAGCCTGAAGTCCTTCGGTATATTCATCGAGCGGCCGAGATCATGGACATCCGCAAAGATTACATCTTCAACGCCAGGGTTCAAAAAGCGGTGTTCAACGACGCGTCAAATGTTTGGACGCTTGAATTCCAGCAACCTGATCGCGCGCCCGTAACGGCGCGCTTTGTCTTCTCGGCGCTGGGGCCCTTGTCAGCGCCACAGATGCCCAGGATCCCCGGCATCAACACCTTCAAGGGCGAGAGCTATCACACGGCCAATTGGCCGCGCGACCCCAGCGGCTTTGGTCCGGCCAAACTGGATTTTTCCAACAAACGCGTGGCGGTGATTGGTACGGGGTCGACCGGCGTGCAGGTGATTCAGGAAATGGCCAAAGTGGCCAAGCACCTCACGGTGTTCCTGCTCGAGCCGAACTGGTGCACGCCTCTTGGCAACGGGCCCATGACGCAGGAGCGGATGGACTATATCAAGTCGCACTACAATGAATTCACCGCCAAATGTGACTCGTCCATCGCTGGTTTCCCGCACGAATTCATTCCGGAGAACCTGTTCGACGTTCCGAAAGAAGAGCGCGACGCCAAGCTCGAAGAACTCTACAGGGGGCCGGGGTTCTCGCTGTGGCTGGGCGTATACCAGGACGCGTTGGCCGAGCCTGAAGCGAATAAATACGTATCGGCTTTCGTGGCGCAAAAAATTCGCGACCGGGTCAAGGATCCCCGTATCGCTGAACTGCTGATCCCGAAGGACCACGGTTTCGGAATGCGGCGGGTTCCACTCGAGACCAATTATTACGAGGTCTACAACCAAGAGAATGTCTCGGTTGTGGATCTGAACACGACGCCGATTACCCGCATCACCCCGACTGGCGCGCAAACGACTGACGCTCTGCACGAATTCGACGTCATCATTTACGCCACGGGTTTTGACGCAGTGAAGGGATCGTGGAACCGCATCGACATTCGGGGCACGGGCGGCGTTGCGCTGAAAGACGAATGGGCTAAAGGCGTGAAGACCTATATGGGCATGCAGTGCCCCGGGTTCCCCAATTTCTTCCTATTGGTCGGTCCACAGAGCGGCGCCACCTTCTGCAACATTCCGCGCTGCTCCGCGATTGCGGTCGACTGGCTGAGCGACATGATGGCTCACGCCAAGAGCGCCGGCGTCCAGCGCATCGAACCCGAAATCGCCGCAGCCGAAAGTTATTCGCTTTATTGCTCCAAGCTGATGGGCAAGCTGCTGCTGGGCCAGACCAACTCCTGGTTCACTGGCGTCAACAGAAATATCGAGGGGCGCGACAAGCGCGAAGCGCTGTTGTTCGTCGGCGGCAATCCCAAATTCCGGGAGTATTGTGACGACGTGCGCGATCACGATTACAAGGGGTACATCATGTCGTGATCCTGGCTGGGAGCGTGGGCCTGCTCAGTGTACTGCGCTTGCTCCACGCGCTTGAACGCCAGCGTGAAGCACTCCCGCGATATGCCGCCGCCCAATTCACGCCGCCATCAACCGTTGCGCCGCAGGCTCAGTGAGTAAAATAAAAAGGACCAAAACTGATGACTCGACTTTCTGGCAAGACGGCGGTGGTGACCGGAGGCGGACGCGGCTTGGGTTCCGCCATCGCCACTGCAATGGCGACCGAGGGCGCGCATGTCCTGGTCGTTGACAGGAACCGTGAAGCCGCTGATGAGATCGTTGCACAAATCAAGGCCTCCGGCGGTTCAGCCTCCGCCGAGCCCCTCGACATTACCGACTGTGCGGCAGTCATGGCATTTGGCAGTCGCGTGGTGGAGCAATACGGCAAGATCGATGTTCTGGTGAACAATGCGGGCGTCGCGCCCCGCATCAGGCCGCGCGATTCCGATCAGAGGCAAAAGTGGGATCAGGTGATCAATGTGAACCTCACTGGACAGTGGGATATCACGGTCGCCCTGCTGCCCGCGTTGAAGCACGCTGGCGCAAGCGTGATTTTTGTCTCGTCGATTGCTGGGTTCACAGCGCCGAGATCGAGCGCCGCCTATGGCGCCACCAAGGCAGCCGTCCGTTCGCTGGTCCAGTATTTCGCCCGCGAGCTTGGGCCGACGGGCGGGCGGGCCAACGGACTGGCGCCGGGCCGGATGAAGAGTGACTTGATGACGGTCACGGGCGAGGCGGGCGAAAAATTCCTTGAACGAGTACCGCTGGGTCGCGTCGGCGAGACCGAT
>JBEVJO010000421.1:0-13905 GCA_040510175.1 Caulobacterales bacterium | reverse complement strand
TCACAGATACGCCTTTATATTGAAGCGCAGACAAGCGGCGTCGTGAGCGGCCTCGCCGCCTTGCGCATCCCGCTTTATCTTGAAGTCGCGTCCGCGCAGGCAAAGCTCAGCGACATCAGCTGCGATTATTCCGGCGCGTCGGACGTCACGCTGTCCGTTGCGCCGAGCGTGGGCGAATTGGCGCTCACCGAAATCGACAAGTCCCGCTTGGACAACTTCAAATCCGCCATGCCAATCACCAGCGCGCATCTTCTAAAAACCGCTTTGGCGCAGATCCACGGCAAAGCGGACGTCCATATCGGCGGCGACAACTGGCAAAGCGTCCGCTTCAGCAAGAGCGACATCAAATCCGGCAATGTGAAAACCGTCCAAACCAACAATATCGCGGGCGCAACCGTCTCCAGCCTGCTGGGCAATACGCAACTGAGCATATCCGCGCTTGGTCTGGGACTCACCACACCTCAGCTGAGCGCCGGCGTGGGTGATGTCCTAAAAAAAGCGGCGGTCGGCTTGGACCCAATCGTCAATAGCATCACCGGCATCTTGGGCGTCGGCCTCGGTGAAGCGGACGTGCGCGTCAACGGCGTGCGCTGCGGCGGCGCTGCTTTGGTGATGTAGCAGGCGATACGACCGCCGCGAAAGATCGGCTGATTGCGCTTACTATAGGTGCATACCGCCGCTGGCCTGGATGACCTGGCCGGTTACCCAGGCGCCCGCAGGCGAAACCAAAAACTCAACGACGCTCGCAATTTCCTCCGGAGCGCCCAGCCGCCCCAGAGCCGTCACCGCATTGATATGGGCCAGCACGGCCGCGTTGTCTTTTATGCTGCTGAGGAAATCGGAGTCCGTGGCGCCGGGCGCAACGGCGTTCACGCGAATCTTGCGCGGCCCCAGATCGGCGGCGAGCGAGCGCGAGAATGCGTTAATCGCCGCCTTGGACATGGAATAGGAGATCGTCGTCGGATAAGCGACCACCGACACCATCGACGAAATATTGATGATCGCGCCCCCGTCGGAAATGTGCGGCAAAAGGCCCTGCGTCAGGAAAAAAGTTCCCCGGACATTGGTCGCAAAAACGGCTTCAAACTCTTCGTGGGTCGTCGCCGCCAGCGTATGCCCCCGCGCGATGCCGGCATTGTTGATCAGAATGTCGAGACCGGACTGACACGCGTCGACCACGCGCGGGACCGCCGATAGATCGCTTAAATCCGCCTGCAGAAGTCTGGCCTTGCCGCCTCCTTCAGCGATCAGGCGCGCGGTTTCCTCGGCGCGCGCCTGACCGTGAGCATAGTGAACAATGATGTCTGCGCCGGCCGCGGCGAGACGTACAGCGATTGCGCGCCCAATGCCGCCGGACGCGCCGGTGACCAAAGCGATTTTTCCAGCCAAGTGTTGAGACATCTGCGTCCCCTATGTGCACCGGCGCCCGATTGCAGCCGAGCGGCCGGATAGCATAGGCGAGGCGCTATTGCAGCCCGTCGCACTCGATCGGCAAATTGATTATGGCGCCCATCCTAGGCGCAGGACCTAGGAAGATAACGGCCCGCCAAGCGTTTTTCGATGACGCTTAAACGCCGCGCTGTTCGGCCAGCTTGTCGGCGGCGGTGTCGAGACGGCCGATTTGTGTTTCCAAAGAGGCCAAGCTCTCTTGCGCCTTGCGCGCTTCGCCCGGCGTAAAGCCAGCGCGCACCCGATCCACGGCAGACGCCAGAACCATCCGCGCGCGCTTGGCGATGATCAGCGCTCGCTCAAGCGACGACAGATTGGCGCGGGCATTGATCGGATCGACGCCATGAGACGCGCAGGCTTCCGCCACCACCGCGAGATTTTGGGTTTGATCCGCAGCGGCGCCCAGATCGACCATAACCGCCTGGGCCAAGCTCGGCATGTCCTGCTCGCCCTTGGCGTTCAGATACGCTTCCGCAGGGGTCGTGACTTTTTCGCTTGCCCGGCCGCTCAGCAACGTGCTGACGGCGCCCTGGCCCTTTTGCGACCAGCCCCGCGCTTCGGCGATGGCGGCGAATTGTTGGGCGGTGGCGTGCAAGTCTTCGCGTGCGACTTCCGCCCGCTGGACATTTGAACCGCTGGCGCATCCGGCCAAAGCCGCAGATGCAACCGAAACAACAACCACGCTACGCACACAGGCCTTCAAATTGGCAAACATGCTTGCTCTTGCCGTCATCGGCGCCTAACGCTCCTGGAGCACGATCGCTTTTGAGCCTCAAAAGCGTGAATCGTGCTCTACATTTTGAATCAGCCACTGATTCACGCCCTTGATCCTATTGATCAAGAACGATCACTGGCTGGGGTAGTTGGATTCTCTGTGCCGGGCCCCCTCCGGCAATGCAAAGACCTATAGCAGACTCGATTGAACCTGGAATGAACCAAACTGCTCAAATTCGGCGCGATTTATTTCCGCCTCAGGAACCACGTGCGCAGAGGCGCCTGCGCGTAAGTTCTAGGCATGAGTTGTATGTCGAGGAATGCGGCAATCCGAACGGGCTGCCCGCGATCGCCCTGCATGGTGGACCCGGCGGCGGCATAAGTCCTGAAATGAGAAGGTTTTTTGACCCGGCGCGCTATCGGGTGATTCTGTTCGATCAGCGCGGCTGCGGCCGTTCGACGCCCCATGCCGAATTGGCGGAAAACACCACCTGGGATCTGGTTGCGGATATCGAACGCATCCGTGAACAGGCCGGCATCGACAAGTGGATCGTCTTCGGCGGCTCCTGGGGATCGACCCTGGCGCTGGCTTATGCGGCCGCCCACCCCGAGCGCGTCCTGGGCATCGTGCTGCGCGGGATCTTCCTTCTGACCGAGTCCGAAGTGCGCTGGTTCTACCAGGAAGGGGCAAGCCGCCTCTTCCCCGACGCCTTTGAGGCGTATCAGAACGCCATTCCACCCGAAGAACGCAGTGACATGGTCACCGCCTTCTATCAGCGCCTGACCAGCCCAACCCAGGCCGTGCGCGTTGCGGCGGCGCGCGCCTGGACACGCTGGGAAGGCGATACAATCTCCTTCGACGGTCCGGTGGCGCGGCCGAGCCGCTTCAACGAAGACCATTTCGCCGAAGCCTTCGCGCGCATCGAATGCCATTATTTTGTGCATAAGGGCTTCTTCGAATCGGACGGCTGGCTCTTGAAAGCCGCCCCGCGATACGAACACATCCCCGGCGTGATCGTGCATGGCCGCTATGACGTGGTGACGCCGCTATCCTCCGCCTACCAATTAAAGAAGGCGTGGCCCAAGGCGGAGCTGAAAATCATTCCGGATGCGGGCCATTCCAGCCTGGAGCCCGGCGTCACCGACGCCCTCATCCGCGCCACTGAGCAGATGGCGGACATTTTCTACCGGGGTTAGAGCGCCTGGGCGGATGCGACAAACGCCGCCTTTGCTTCGCTCGAAAATCTCGTCCGCACACACCGTTTTTAGCAGCTCTGGCGCCCGTTAAGAAAACCTAACGCGAATCTCGACTAAATTTGTGTAGTATAAAAATCTTGCGGGTGTACGGTGAAATCCGTGAAGACGCCCGTCTAGCTCAATGGTCAGAGCGCCCTCGTTGTATGAGGGAGGAGCAGGTTCAATTCCTGTTTCGGGCTCCATTCCCCTTTTGAGCAACCTGCTCGCGTCTTTGGCGTGAACGCCAGGCGCACCAAGCTCACCCCGTCAGCAAACTTGCCGCCGAACTGGTGGAGCTGCCGCCGCTTTGTAGGCGATACAGAGCCGCGTTGTAATTCGCCAATTGCGCCTGCAGATAAGCGGGCACGGCGCCGCCCGCTTTGCCCGGCTTTTTGGTCGTGTCGGCATTGGGATCGCGCAATGTCGCGTCATACGCGTTGCGCACGCGGCGTTCCACCGTGACCAGTGCGTCGCGCGCCTTGGCGGCGTCCGCCGACTTCAAAAGCGACCAGGATGAATCCAGGCCCAGCGCGATGACCGATGGCGCGGATGATGACGTCGTCGTCGCAAGCAACGCCGGATCGTTGAACACAGTACCGAGTTTCAATCCCAAAGCGCCAAGCGCATCCTGACCCGAAGGCCCTGACGAAAATTCGATTAGCGAATTTCCCTTGGCCTCAACGCGCAGGCTGGAGCCGCTGCTGGTGGAGCGGACGGCGGCGCGACCGTTCAAGCCGATAATTGCGTTGATCTTGAAGGAAAGATCCGACCAGTCATCGCCTTTTTCGATGACGACGCGGCGCTTCGATCCGCCGTTTACGGTGACGTAAAACGAATCCCCAACACGCACGCTGGAGCGCGCCGTTATTTCCGCCGGTCGCGGGACATTGAGGCGGCCGCGCGGCAGACCAAGCACATCGAGAATGGAATCGCCTTGTGTGTCGATCGCCACGCTGGCGGCGGATGCATAGCCGGCGCCGCCCGAAAATTGCATCGCCGTATTCACCGCGCCGGACGATCCGTTGATCGTGGCGACGAACACGTCCTGCGTACCGACTTTCGTGGCGCCGCCGATTGCGCCCGTCGTGTCGCCGGTCGCGTAGACTGTTCCGTTGTCGACCGTGATCGAGCGCACGGCATCGTCGCCGCTCGAAGCCATGAACGTGCCCCAGGCTTTTGCCGGGCTTGCGCCGTCGTCGTAACGCGCGAGAAAACCATCTTCGGCGCCGCCGGATGCAGCGCCGCCCTGCGCGGCGTCAAAGCTGGCGTTCGAGGTGCGGCCACCGACATAGATCGCGCCGTTCTCGTAAGTGAGTGCGTAAACGCCGCCGCCAACCCCGACTTCGCCGAGATCCTGCGTCCAGGTCGGCGTGCCGCTGACCGGCGGCGTGATGCTGAATTTGTGCAAGACGCCGCGGCCGTTTTCGGTCGAACCGATAATCACTTGGCCGTCATCCGCGATGGCGATGGCGCCGATGGAATCGTCGCCCGACGTGCCGAATTGCTGGCGCGAGACGAGCGCGCCGGTCGCGTCGAACGACTCAACGTAATTGTCCCAGCCGCCTTGTTGCGTGCCGGAAACCATGGAACCCTTCGTCGAGCCCGCAACCACGACATTGCCGGACGCGTCGAAGGCGATCGCAGTCGCCTTGTCATCCGATACGGTGCCGGTTTGTTTGGTCCAAACTTCATTGCCGGACGCATCGATGAGCGTGACGAAGGAATCCGTCCCGCCTTTCACCGCGTCAGTCAAACGGCCCGACGTCGCGCCGGCGATGGCGACGTCGCCGTCATCCGAAACCGCGAGCGAATAGGCTGTCGCGTCGTCAGCCGCGCCGAGCGTCTTGGTCCAGAGCAATTTTCCGGCGGAATCGTATTTGGCGAGGATGGCGTCCTTGGCGCTTTTCAGCGCCGTGCCATCGAGCGAAACGGTGGTGTCCCCCACTGCGTAATAGCCACCGTCCGGCGCCACTGCGGTCGAGCGCCAGGTGACGGCGCCCTTATCCGGGTTCAAGGTTTGCGCGAAGACTTCCGACGGCGTTCCCGCCAGATCGGTGATCTTGGTCAGGCGCGCATCGGCCGTGGTTCCGTTGCCGGTGCGGCCGGCGATAACCAAAGCCGGCGCCGTGGTCGGCGCGGAGAAAGTAACCTTCTCTGTCGAAATCGTGGTGATCTTAAAACCGAACGTATCCGCTTCAACCCGGCCGGAGGCGTTCGGCGTGCCGACGCGCACCGCGCTGAAACGCGCCACGGCGCCCGACGCCTGCAGCTTGCCGTTGATGTAATCGACCACGTTCTGCATCGTGCGCGGCGTGGCGCCCATCTCCGACAGATCGAGGCTGATATTGTTGGTGACGCCGAACGTCGTCAGCGACATGTCGAATTTGACGTTGCCCGCGAGCGTGGCGACAGGATCTTCAAATGCGCCGTCTTGAACAACGCCCGTGACGTATTCGTTTGAGTTCTTGGACAGCACCAGCGCGCTGTCTTCCTTGGTCAGCTTGTCTCCCTTGACCAGCGTCACACGGTCCAGATCGATCTTGTCGACATAAGTCTGCGCCTCGGACACGGCCTTGGCGAAGGCGTCGTTGAGCTGCGAGCGTTCAAAATCGGAGGTCGTCTTAAGCGCCGCTTTTTCCGCCAGAGCACTCAGGGCTTGCAGGCCATTATAGAGTTTGAACAGCCCCTGCGCGTCGCGCGCGGTGACCGATTGCATCGTCTGCGAACCGAGGATAGCCGAACGGCCGGCCAGTGCGTTGCGGACCAGCGTCTCGCTGGACGCAGCCAGCCGCTGCCCGGCGCTGCTCCAGGGCGTGGTGACGGCGCTCTTAGCGTCTTTCTTAGCCTGCGCAGCCGCCAGCAAGCTTTCGGCGTTCGCCTGAATGCTGGAGACGTCGATGCCGAACATACCGGCGCCGACCGCGAGGCCGTTAATGCTCACCATAACTCAGAAAGTCCGCCGGGCCCGTCAAATGCTTGAAATGGTTAGGCCCATTTTGGCGCCCAGCCCTCTCCAAAGGGTGAACAAAAGCTGCTAGGCTGGTTAAGGAGACGATGCCGGATGGGGCTAGCCAGGACGTCGGATGATCGCCCCCTGAACGGGATCGGCTTTTGTTCGGCTTTGATTTTTAATATTTCTTTGGTCGCCCTCGCGATCAGCGGCGCCTTTTTAGCCGCTGAATACGCACGCCCAAATCTTTACTCTTACGAAATTTCCGATGCATCCCTGGCGCAAACCCGCGCCTCGATCGACGCTGCGGCCTCCGCTTTGCCAGCCGGACGCAGCGACCGCCGGGGGTATTGGGGCAGCCTTGTTAACGCTGCCTTGGAGCGCTCCGACGTGGATTGCGCCAAGGGCTATCTACTGCTGGCCCCAGAAATGCTGCCGGCCGAAGACGGGGCGTCCCTGAACCTGGCGCTCTCCAAACCCAGCACGGAAAAGACCAAAGCGCGCAGCGCTGACGACCGCTTGATCCAGGCGGCGGCGCTGTTGCTGCCCAAACAAGCGCGCGCCGCCTGGACAGAGGCGACGGCGCCGCCGGACCCGGTCGACGACTTTCTGTCTAACCCGATCCAGAGCCTGATGAACATGGCCAACGACGCGCTGACGCCGGACATTGCGCCACCGCCCGATCCGTTTGAACTGGAGGAAGGCTATGCCATCGCCGACATGGCGCAGCGCACGCTGAACAACCAGCCGGTGGACGTCTTCAAATTCAAACTGACGGCGTTCGCGCAATATCTCCCGGGTTCGGACATCGTGGAATCCGGCGATGGATCCGCCATCCGCAACGCGGCCTCTGTGGTGCTCGGCGCGCGCGCGCAAAAGCGCCTGCCCGCCGGCATTGCGGATGTTTTGATCCAACGATTGAACGCGACCTTTCCAGACCAGGATTTGCGCGCCCGCCTGGTTGACGCAAACGCCATCCCGACCGCCAAGGACGATCCGCTGGTCTTTGCGACAGGCGTCAAAACCGCATTTCAAAAAACCGCGCGCCGCGACGCCGCCGACGATGTGATCTCGCTGCTGAAGCGCATCAACGCCGTCGCCAACGCCACGTCACAAAAAGGCGCAGCGCAGTTGTTGGCGTATGCCGGCAATGATGAAGACATGGCGCGTCTGCAGCTCGTTGCGCAGGCCGGCGGTCTGCGCGCGGTCGCCCTTTCCGACCAGATGCACGCCCAAGTGCTGGATCTGGCCCGCGGCACGGTGCGAACGCGCGGCAAACTCGACGCCGGCAAAGCGCTGATCGGGATTTCGCTGCTGGGCGCCTTTAGCGCTTTTTGCTTTACGATGTTCCAGGCGCTGGGACGCTTTATGGAAAAGCGCAATCGCGAAGGCCTTGCGTTCAGCGACAGCTTCTGGCCGCAACCCTGAGCGCGCTTACGCCGGGTTCACGCCCCTCCCCGCTTTCAGCACCACCCACAACATCACGATCATCCATGGGCCGAACACGGCCAGCGGAAGCCAGAACGCCAAGATGCCGTCCCAGGCGAATGGTCCCGTGAAGAACAAAGAGATCAACACGCCCGGCAAGGACAAAATGCCGATCCAGAAATTGAAATAAGCGACCCAACGCGGAAAGACCGGATTGTCCGATTTATCCCGCAGCACCGCGAAGCCGAGAGCGAAGGTCTGCACCAGAAACGCCGGCGTCGGCATGACCAGAAAGAACCAGCCGAGATCGCTCAGCGCTTGCGTGATCTCCGGACTGCGTTCCGCGCGGAAAGAGGCGGTCGCAAAGATCATCGAACAGAGATAAAGCGGCGCATAGTTTAGCAGCCCGGAAATCAGCTGCGTCGCCGCCAGCGCCTTTGGTTTGCCGCCCATCCGCGTCATCGCCGAATACATCGACGCGACGAACGGCATGAGAAATGCGCCGCCGAACAACATCAGGGCAGCGCCGGCGCGCATGCCGAGCGCGTTCGCGCGATAAATCTCGGTTATCTGTTCCGCGTTCAATTGCGGCGACAGCGGCGGGATAAACTTCATGCCCATGATCATCGCCAAGCCGAAGAACGTCATGCCTGGAACAACCATCCAGGCGCATATTTTCTCGCTGCGTTCGTCCATTCTTGAGCCCTCCCGTATCCTGTTTGGATCAACCTATGTCCTGCCGGTTCCGCCGGTCAAACTAAAGGTTTGATCAACAGTTCGTTTTGCAGCCCTCGTAATCGATCCGGCGGATGATTATTGCGCTCGCGACGCCGTGCCCCTGCTGGTACTTTTGGGCGAATGCTGGCGCAAGTCCGGCGAGATGCCAGGGAGCCTCCATTGAGCGACGCAAGCGTGCTTTCCTATCACGAAATCGTAGATGCGGACGAAGGCCTGCACCCTGTTGCGCCCGACGCGCATTTCACGGCGGTGGAAACCAATTATTACGGTTTCAATTGCGCGTCGGCCGGCCTCGATGCGCATCTGTATATGTGGTTTCATCCCGCGATGAAGGTGATGATGCTGGACTTCTTTATCTATCGCGGTCTCTGCGACGGACAGCTTTCCGCGACGTATCACAACCACGTCAATTATCTGCCGATGCCGGCCGACATCTCCGATTACACGATGGAGGCTGGATCGCTGAGCGTGCGCCTGCAGACCATCAAGCCGCTGAAAGAAATTCGCATAACCGCCAAGGATCCCAAGGTCGGACTGGATTTGCAGTGGACAACCTATGGATCGGGTCCACCTGTCGGCCGCCCCGGCGGCGGGCACTTCACGCAGTTGATGCGCAACGTCGGCACGCTCCAGCTCCGCGGTAAAACCTATGACCTCGCCGGACATTTCGTCCGCGACCGGTCTTTCAGCTATTTCCGCACAGAAGACGCGCAGCTCGGCCCACCCTACAATTGGCTGTCCGGCTGGTGGGCGCCGGACACGGGTTTCCATTGCACGCTTCTGGACACCTCGATTTTCAAAGCCCCCGAGTTCGGTCCGGAATGGGATAAACACATCAGCACAGGCGACGCCTCCAAGACCATGATCTGGGAAAAAGCGGGCGCCAAAACGCCGAGCCTCAATCTTCGCTATGGCTGGTGGCTGGAAAAAGGTGAACTGCGCCGGCTGGTGGACGTGAAGCCGAATACGAAACTGGCGCCGGGCACGACGCGCCCGGCGTCCTGCGAACTCGACATCACGGACGAAACCGGCGCGGTGCATCGCGTGCGCGGCAAGACGCTCTCGCACGTCAAACATTTCACCATCCAGAATAATGAGAATTCGATCTGTTTCATGGATTGGGAGGTCGATGGCCGGCACGGCAACGGCAATCTCGAAACGGTCTATACGAACGATCATCTGCACGACGACATCTGGAAATAGGCGCAGCAATGTCCAATGCCGCGCCACGTTTTGATGACGACATCGCTGCTTTGCTCACCTTGGCGATCCGCGACCTCGAAGGCGTTGTGCTGCCGGCCGTCCCGTCCTCGAGCGCGGCTTTCACGGGCGACATTATCGTCAAGCTGTTGCGTCTCATCGCGGACCGACTCGCCACGCCGGATTTGGTCGACGACGAAATCGCAGCGACTAGAGATGTCGCAAGAGCCCTCGGGCTCACGCTGGATAAAAATGCAACAACGAATGTCGACGACGTGCAGACGCCGTTGGGCGAGGCCGCGCGGCGTTGGATCCAAAGCGGGGCCGACCTCCCCTGGCCGACGGTATTGAAGGCGGCGGAATCGCGTGAAAAACGTCAGCAAGGCGGCGTCAGCCGATCACTGACGGAATCTTTTGCTGAGGCGGGCGCTGGCGGCGCCAAAAGCCGCCAGGGGGCTGCCGGCGACCCGAAGCGGCTGACCGTCGAAGCGTTGCAGCGTATTCTGGACGCGCGCGGCAGCGCCAAAAGCGCGCGCGTCACAAGTTTGAAGGAAATCGGCAGCGGCAGCCAAAAAACGATCTTTCTCGCCACCTTCGACGATGCAGAAAAAACCCAATGGGTGCTGCGGCAGGACAAGAATTTTTCGTCGTTTGGTCTCACCGTGGCGGACGAAGTTCCATACCTCGCGCAACTGACGGGCGCGGATATACCCGCGCCAAAAGCTTTGTGGCTGCACCCAGCCGATCAGGACGTTCACGCTTTCTATGCGAATGAGCCTATTCCGGGTTCGGCCAATTTCGTGGAATGGTCGCAGTCCGAGCACGCCGAAGAGATCGCCGCGCAAATTGCGACGGTGATGGCAAGGTTGCACGCCATTCCCAAATGGAGCGAGACGCGCCGCGGCCCGCATCTACCCGGCGCGCATGGCGACACGCCCAGAGATCGCGTCGCGCACATGCGTCAATATTGGGATGCGATCGGCGCACGCCCCGTGGCGCTCATCGACGCTTGCTTCGCCTGGTGCGAACAAAACGCGCCCGCAGGCTTTGACCGCGAAGTGCCCGTGCATGGCGATTTCGCTTTTCACAACATCATGGTCGAAGACGGCCGGATGACGGGATTGCTCGATTGGGAATTCGCGCATTTCGGCGACCCGCACGAAGACATGGATTACATCCGCCCCTTCATGGAACGCATGACGAGTTGGCGTAATTTCACCGACGCCTATGCGCGCGCAGGCGGCGTTCGTTATCAGCCCAAACTGGGCCATTGGTGGGGCGTGCTGGGCATGCTGCGGCTCGCCGTTGGATGCCATTTTAACTTGGAAGTTATTCGCGGCGGACGCAGCGATATCGACATCCGCGTTGCTAATCAGGGGTATCTTTATGCCGGTCAGTTGTTACTGGACACCGCGCGTCTAATCGCTGCGGGTCCGCGCGATTAATGCCGCAGATAAGCGGCGTCCAAAGTCGCCGTCACATGCTCAAGCCAGGTTTCGTCCCATTCGGGTTCCGCGCCCGGGCTTTGGACAGGAAGCGTCAGCGGCGCCAGCACCAGCGCGCAGATGCTGCGGGCGATCAGCGCACAATCCATATCATTCCGATAAATGCCCTGCGCCTGCAGGCGCGCTACAATGCTTTCAACCGCCAGCGTCGTCTTGGATTGCGTGCGATTGCCGAAATAGCTCGTCCGCATTGAGGAGTTCGATTTCAGAAATTCCGAGATCAGAATGTTGGAGACGTATTTGTTGCGGAAGAAAACCGAACTCAGAGTCTGGACCAGGCAGTCGGTTGGCCGCTCCAGATTTCCATCCAGTTTTTCTTCCAGCGCAGTGAGCGCGCAAACCGTATCCTTGGACAGATCTTTGATCAGCTCCAGCAGCAAGCCGTCCTTGTTGCCGAAATAATAGCCGATCATTTCCTGGCTGACGCCGGCGCTTCTGGCGATGTCGCGGATCGTCACCTCGGAATGCGCACGCTCGCGAAGGCAGGTCTGCGCCGCGTCCCTGATCTGTTGGGAAATATCGCGGCGTTCGACAGCGCGGGGTCTGCCGCCGGCGCGGCCCGACGATGCATGCTGCGGCATGTGCCTCTCCTGTACCCTGGGGTGGAGAGAAGCATTCACCCAAAGACCCCCGTGCGCAACTCCCCCCGACCCGTAGGGACCGCGCGCCTCAGCGCCCCTGCACGCTCGCTTGGTTTAATGCTTATCCTGTCGCGGCGGAACTGGCCTTCGGCGCATTGCCCCGTGCGGTCGCTTGCGCCGCGCTGTCGTCAGCGAAGCGCTTTTTGAATTTATCCAGGAAGCGGTCATAAATGCCGTCGCCCGCCACGCGCGCGGCCAGTTCCTGCAGGCGCACGCCGCTGGTGTCTAGCCCTGTCACCACCATGTCGAAGGCGGATGAGCGCGCGCCCAAATCCATCACGGTGCGGTATTGCGCATCCAATTTGTCGAGGCCGGCCTGATCGTCCGCGAATTGCAGCGCGATCGCGGCGCGCAACACCATGTCTTCCTGGTCCGCCGGCAGCGGCTTGTCGCCCTTTCCCGGCGGCGGCAGTAATTTCTGGAAGGACGCAGCGGCGCCTTGCCAGTCCGCCATGCGCCACATCACGTCGGCGCGCAGGCGTTCGGCTTCGCGAGAACGATCCAGATCCAGAAGCTCAATCGCATTTTCGAAGCGCGCGACAGCGGCTAACGCGGCGGCCTGCAGCAAACGCCGCTGGCGGTTCAATTCATCCGGAAGGCGCGCGACACGAGACGAGGAAATCGTCACCAGCGCATCCTGCGGGCGCCTGTCCGCCAATTGGATCGCGGCCAGCTCCGTCGCCACCTGCGCCTTGGCCAGACCGTGCAGACGATTGTCGACTTGGTGGACCAGCAATTGTTCCGCCTGCGGCAGAAGATCGAACGCCACCAGCCGGTCGGCCAGCCGGCGGATCATGTAATCGCCATCCGCGCCAATCGGCGTCAGATCCTTGAACTCGTAAAACAGGCCGACCGCCACGATCGGATCAAGTCTATCCGCGCCGCCATGCAGGAACAGCTGATCGAAAATCCCGCTCATATCCTGCGCCATGCGGCGCGCGGCGGGCTGGTCCGGAAAGCGCAACGTCGCGGCGCGCATGACGCCGAGCCCATCGCGCGTGCGGCCAACTGAAACATAGAGCGAGCCCAGACGGCGAATGGTCTCCAATTCGATGGAATCGCCGCGCCAACGGAAGCGCAGCGCTTCCAGAGAATCGATGGCTTGCGCCGGCGTCATCTTGCCGCGCTCGACGCCCAAGCGCGTCACCTCAAAGGCGGCCTTCACGGCGGTCGGTTCGCGCGGCGATTTGGTCAGATCACTGAGCAGCGCCATCGCAGAGTCAGAATCGCCATTCATCTCCTTGACCTTGGCCTGAACCAGCTTCACCTCGTCCAGAACTTCGCCGGATGCGCCCGCCGCCAGAGCGGCCTTCAGGTAAACCTGCGCCGCCGGCATGTCGTCCATACCCAATGAAGCGCGGGCCGCGGCCGATTGAAAGCGCGCGCGCCACGCCGGCGCGTAAAGCGGCAAAGCAGATGTTCCGGAAATGAAGGCGTCGCGCGCGCCGGCATAGTCTTCCTTTTTCAGCAACACCAAGCCGCGCCATAGTTTGATCGATGGATCGCTCAGCGCCGCCGCTGAATTGAATTCCATCTCGGCGTCGCCCATGCGGCCAAGCATCACATTCACCGCGCCGCGCATGGCGCGAAACGCCGTGGTGTTTTCGAGCTTCTGAATTTGCGCCAACGGTTTTTCGCCGGCGGCGCCCTTCCAGCCCACAAAATCAATAAAGCCTGGCGTCGAGTTGCGCTTCGCCGCCAGCGGTGATCCACCGTTTTGCGACGTCAATTGCAGGCCGACATTGCGGCGCAGGCGCACCGAGCCTTGCATGACCGCGAACTTCAAATCATCCGCATACGCTTCGAACGCCGCGCCATGCGCGGTGGGTAAGGCCAGCGCCTCGACAAAGCGCCGTTCGCGCAGCAAACCGCAAGGCGGACCGTAGGCCATCGCATAATCGACGCGCGCGCCGGTGTCAGGATCGATCACCGCCCCCAACAGCGCGGCGCCCGGCAAGCTGGCTTTCAGTTCAGTTCCGGTCAGGCCGTCATCAGCGGCCAGACTGATCGCCTCGGGTGCGCCCATTTCCTGAGGCGTCAGCTT
>JBEVJO010000420.1:0-8020 GCA_040510175.1 Caulobacterales bacterium | reverse complement strand
AGGGCGCCAAAGCCGTCAAAATCCTGGTGGACCGCACACGGACCATGATGCGCGAGATCAAAAAAGCCGCAAACGCAACGGGAGCTTCAATTCCCGAGGTTGCGCCATTCCCGCAGTCGCGTGTGTCTCCCGTCGTGGGCGGCACAGGAAAGAGAAAAAAGGGTCTGGCGCGCGTTGATCCAGCGGCCTAACGGCGGCCGCTTAAACTCGCGGCTGGTCGCCGCCATGGCGATGTCTGCGAAACGCCGCAACAGCGTTTAAACTGTTTGTTCCTGCCCGCTCGAAACCAAGCGGAGGCGCGTTATTTCGCCGGTAACGCTCCAGCAAACTGCTGGGTGATGGGCTCGTAGAATTCATGTCCGACAAATCGCCGCGTTAGCTTGAGACTTCTCGGCCGGCTGGTCGAAATGATTGTATACGATGCCTGGACACGGCGCTCAAATTCAAATTAACATGCGTCAAACAGACAAAGTGGGTGCTGCGCCGCAGCAAACCCGCGGCAATTTGGGAGAGAGCAATGACCTTGTCGCTGCAAGAGATTTCGGATCACATCGAAATTCGCCAAGTGTTGGCGACTTATAGCCGGGGCGTGGACCGCTGGGACAGGGAGCTTTTGAAGTCCATTTATCATCCTGACGGGCGCGACGACCACACCGTGTACAATGGGTTAGGCTGGGGTTTCGCGGATTTCATCGTCGATACATGCACCCAGATGAAGGGCCCAAGTCAGCACCACCTGACCAATATCTATATCGAACTGCATGGTGACGCCGCCAATGTCGAAACCTATTATATCGCCTATCACGCAACCGTGGATGAGCGCGGTGAAACCCTGCTGAACACCGGCGGGCGTTATCTCGACCGCTTCGAACGCCGCGACGGTGTTTGGAAGATTGCACACCGCATCTGCACGATCGATTGGTCGCGCGCTGCATTGCCGGGTGAGCCTTGGGAAGGGGCCAAACCATTCCCGCACGCGCTGCCCAAAGGGCAGGACGCTATGTATGAATTGTTTGCGCGCACCTAACCCGCGCCTATCGTCGGTCGTTGGAGAACGCAGCCATGGCGCTAAAGCGGGTTTTTGAGCCCATTCAAATCGGCAGTGTCGAGATCCCGAACCGCATCGTGCGTACGGCGCATGGCACGCATTTTTCGACGACCGAACTCACCGATCAATTCATCGCGTATCATGAAGCGCGGGCGAAGGGCGGGTGTGGCTTGACCATCCTGGAGATCGCCAGCGTCCATCGTTCCAGCGTGCTGACGGTGCGCAATCTCGATGACTCGATCATTCCTGGCTATCGGCGGCTCATGAAGGCGATACGGCCGCACGGCATGAAAGTGTTCCAGCAATTGCATCACGCCGGCGCGCATGCCGGTGGCCTGGATGGAGTCGCCTGGTCTTCCTGCGACCTTCCGAGTCCCATGGGCGGGGTGCCGGTCGCTATGAACTATGAGCAAATTCAAGAGGTGATAGCTGCGTTCGTGGCCGCCGCTGTGCGCTGCAAGGAGGGCGGCCTGGACGGCGTCGAAATTCACGGCGCGCACGGCTATTTGTTCCAGCAATTTCTCGCCGCAGGTTTGAACACGCGCGAGGACAATTATGGCGGCAGTCTGGACAACCGCATCCGGCTGTTGCTGGAGACGATCCGGGCCGTACGCAAAGCGGTCGGGCAAGATTTTGCCGTCGGTGTCCGGATGAGCGCCAGCGAAGCGCCGAGTGGCGTCACACGCGAAGAAGCCATCGCCGCGCTCGCGGCGTTGCAAGGCGAAAAGCTGATCGACTTCGCCGACGTATCCATGGGCGATTACTATCGTATGGCCACGATGAACGCGACGATGGAGGCGCCGACGGGCTACGAATTGCCGTCGGCCGGGCCGATCGCGGCGTCGGTATCCGTTCCCAAAATCGTCGCCGGACGCTTTCGTACCTTAGAGGAGGCGGAAGAGGTCCTGCGCAGCGGCGCCGCGGATCTCGTGTCGATGGTGCGCGCACAGATCGCCGATCCCGATCTAGTCAGAAAAACCAAAGCAGGGCATCCTGAGCAGGTGCGGCCGTGTATTGCTTGCAATCAAGGCTGCATTGGCGGGGTGATGCGGGGCGGCCAATTGGGCTGTCTCGTCAATCCAGCGGTTGGGTTCGAGGCGCGCTTGTCCGAGGATTTGATCGCGAAAACGGACAAGTCCAAAAAGGTTTTGATTATCGGCGGCGGCCCGGCGGGGATGGAAGCGGCGCGTGTCGCTGCACTGTCGGGGCACAAAGTCATTCTGGCCGAAGCGCAGGCGCATCTGGGCGGTTCGGCCTATGTGGCCCGTCATGCGCCATATCTGCAAACGCTCGGCGACATCCTGCAATGGCTTGAGCAGGAGGTGTACAGGCTGGGCGTCGACGTCCGGCTTGGCGCCTATATGGAGGCAGAGGACGTTTTGGCCGAGAAAGCGGATGTCGTCATCGTCGCCACCGGCGCGCAGCCACGTATGGACGGCGTACAGACGATGACGCCATGGGCGCCGCCGGGCGGCGCACACCTGCCGCATGTGATGTCGACGACGGAACTCCTGATGGAGCCGAAGCAGAGTTGGGGACGGACGGCGCTCGTTCTGGATGATGTCGGACAATATGAAGCGATTGCGGCTATCGACGCGCTAATGTCCAAAGGGCTCGCCGTTACCTATGTCACGCGCTTTTCTTTGATGACGCCACAAGCCGAATTTACACAACGCACCACGCCGGCCTGGGAGCGGTTTGTAAAAGGTAACTTCCAGATGCATGTGCGCAGCCAGCTTACGGATATCCGGCAGGGGTCATGCACGATCCGCTCCATTCATGGCGGGGCGGATATCGAAATTCCCGCCGACCACGTCGTCCTGATCACGCCGAACAGAGCGATGCGCGATCTTTACAACGCGCTGACGGGAAAAGTGGATTCGTTGCGCATTGCCGGCGATGCGCAAACGCCGCGCGATGTACAGGCCGCAATCGCCGAAGGGCGCGCAGCGGCATTCTCGCTGATGGCGCACTGATGTAGGAATTTGGACGAACAAGTACGAACTATCGATAGCTTTTAACGAAGCCTGGAAGGGCAATAGCATGCAGTTGGAAAAACTCGTTGAAGTGCCGGATCAAGATCCGATGCGGCCTGTCATGCCCGAAGCGGTGGCGGATGTGATCAGCACCGCTGCGGCTGCCGGCGATGATCGGCTGCACGACGCCTTCAAATGGACTCGCGCAAATCATCCTCTCAGTCTGGCAGTGACGAAGAACTTCTATCCGTTCTGGGTTGTATCGAAACACGCCGATATCCGCGCGTTTGCGACGCGTCCGGACCTTTTCTTGAGCGGCGCCGCCAGCATTACGTTGCTGGAGCGCGCTGGGCACGAAATGATGCGGGAAATGTTGGGCGCCGGCCGGACGGAGCCGACGCGCGTCATCGTGCAGATGGACGCACCGGATCATCCGCTTTATCGGGCCGTTGTCTGGGAACGGTTTACGCCGCGCGAAATGGTGAAGCTCACCGATTCATTGCGACTGGTGGCGCGTGAGTTCATCGACCGCCTGGCCGCTACCGGCGGTGAATGCGATTTTGCTGAGATCGTGTCGTTCCCATACCCGATGCGCGTTATCATGAGCCTTCTTGGCGTTCCTACGTCGGATGAACCGAGACTTCTCAAGCTCGCGAAACAATTACAGGGCGTGCAAGATCCGGATACCTCCCGCGCTGGGGTGCAGACGGGCGCTGAAGCCGCCAAAACCACAATCGGGATCGTGGAAGATATTTTCGCCTATTTCGCGGAGGTCAAAGCGGATCGTTTGAAGAATCCACGCGATGATCTGGCGACCGTTCTCGCGCAATCGGAGATCCGCGGCGAAGCGATGCCGACTTTGGAATCGCTGAGCTATTATCTTGTGCTGGCGACCGCCGGCCATGACACGACATCGGCCGCGTCCGGCGGCGGCGTTATTGAACTGGCGCGCAATCCGTCCGAGTTCGCAAAAGTGAAGGCGGACCCAACCATAATTCCAAAGATGGTGGACGAGGCGGTGCGCTGGGTCTCACCGTCGAAATTCACGATGCGTGTGGCCTCGCAAGACGTCGAGTTCTGTGGCCGCTCCATCAAAAAGGGCGATCACATCGCCATCGCCTGGGTGTCCGGCAATCGTGACGAAGACGTCTATGACGAGCCCTACAGATTTAAGGCCGACCGTTTCCCCAACAGGTCTGTCGGCTTTGGCTGGGGGCCGCACGTTTGCATCGGTCAGCACCTCGCGCGCCTCGAAATGAAGCTGTTGTTCGAAGAGTTCTTCAAGCGTGTGAAAAGTGTCGAGCTGACCGGCGAACCGCGATCCATCGCGTCTTTCACGGTCAGCGGGCCGAAATACGTGCCGATCCGGTTTAAGATGCACTAGCGCTGTTGTTTCGGCGGCTCAGCGATCGAGTCCACAAGCAATGCGCGCTGCATGCGTGTCCCAATAGATCGGACGCCACTCGATGATCTTGCCGTTTTTAAAGCGAAACATCTCCGCAGTGTGTCCTTTATAGACTTTGCCGGTCGCCCGGCTGGTCGACGTCATCATCAGATAGGCAAGCGTCATATCGCCGGAGGCGAGAATATCTTCGATCTCGACTTTCAAATGGCTCCAAGCGCCGAACATGCCCGCAACGCCCGCCTGCGCCCCCTCGATGCCGTGAAAGGTGCCGCCATAAGGAAGCGAGTCCGCTTCGATAAACACGATGTTTGGATCTAGCAGCGCGTTTAGCGCATTCGGGTCGCCAGCTTCGATTGCTTTATAGGCGTCGACCACGGCTTGCCGGTTTTTCACCGCAGTGGCGTCAAGACCAGGTGAGGCCGTGCTGATGGACAGTTGGAACGGCGGCGTGTCGGTCACTGTATTCTCCCTTTGATGCGATGCGGCTTTTGTTTAATCCGGATCTCATTTCGTATACAAAGCCCTTGCAAACTAGCTGTGAGCGCAAGAAGAGTATAGCCCGTAATAAAATTTCGGCAGGCCCATTGCAGGCGCCGACGGCGTGAATGCGCAAAAGGAGGGAGACGAATGGCTTTAACCCCGCAGAGCGTTTCCCAGTATCTGAGCGCCAAAATGGGCGCTGGGATTGAAGTCAAAAAGCTCAGCCAAAGCTTTCCCGGCATTTCGCGCGAGACCTGGTTCGCGTTTGGGGAATCGGCCCAGGGCGAGGTCAATGTCGCACTGCGCTTCGATCCGCCGGAAGGGTCTGGTGGACCGTCCAGCTTGCGCGCGGAATGGGACATCTACAGCAAACTTTATAAAACTGAGGTCCCGGTCGCGGAGCCGCTTTGGTATGAAGAGAATGCTGAACTGGTGGATGGCCGCGACTTAATGGTCCGCCGGCTGGTTGATGGAAGTTCGACCATCGCGGGTCTTTCGGATGACAGTGAAGCGGGCGCGGCGCTTCGGCGAAAGGTTGCTTATGAATGCATTGAACAACTCGCGCGCGTGCACCTGCTGGATTGGAAGGCGGCGGGCCTCGATCAAATTCTGACGCCGCCGCAGAGCGCGGCAACGGCTTTCCGGAGTGAATTCGACCAATGGCGCGCGCATTGGCGCAAGGGGCGGCCGTTCGCCGATCCTGTGTTCGATGAAATCCTGTGTTGGCTCTCGGAACTCATTCCAACGGACACGCCGCGCGTGTCGTTGGTCAAAGGCAATAATGGCGTCGGCGAGGAAATTTGGCGCGACGGAAAAATCGTGGCGATGAGCGATTGGGAGGTCGCCTGCTTGAGCGACGGAATTTCCGATCTTTTCTGGTCGCAGGGGACGATCCGGTTGATCGGATTCGATCAGGCGCTGCGCCACTATGAACAATGCATGGGACAAAAAGTTTCGGCTGAGCGACTGGCTTATGCCGGTCTGTTTGCGCTGGCGAAGCAGATCATTTGCGGCAACGTCTTTTGGTATGGGCATCACAAGGCCGGCCGCACAAAACGCATTTATGCGCTATCGACTCTTGGCTACTCGCTGGACTCGCGCCGCCGTCTGGGACGATGCATCGGCATGAACCTCTTGGATGCCTGGTCTGTCATCAGCGGCGACGAGAAGAGCTTGTACACTAGCGTGGGGGAGAAATCGACATGATGCCGCCGCCGAAAGAGGTTCTGGCGAACGCCATCGGCGTATTGTCCGAGCAAGTATTGCCGCAGCTCAGCGCCACAACGTGGAATGCGGCCAATGTGCGCGCCTGCATCACGCTGCTTACCTATGTCGAGGATGCGATGGCGGATGGCGACAAGGCTGTATCCGCGCAAGCCGATGCGATGCGGAGCATCATGTCGTTTGTGAGCGGCTCCAACGAAGCATGGCTCACCGAAGAATTGCGTGCGCGATGTGGGAACGCAGCGGATGCCCAGGCGCCGGTAAGCTATGAAACCAACGTGCACTTCAAAGAATTGCTGTCTCAAGTCGTCGAGCAGTCCGCCGGCAAACGCTCAGCCCTTTTTCAGGATAAATTGCGCGCATGTTTGGCGGTGATCAACGAAGCGGAGTTCTCCGCCATGGCGCGCGCGAGCAAATTGCAGCCTTTTTAGAAAATACAATCGTTCAGCGATGCCTCCGCGCCGCGCGAGCGCTTGAAGCGGATCCTACAGGGAGTGGATACAGGCGATGAAACTACAGGGCAAAAGAGCGATCATCACAGGCTCGTCCGCCGGTATCGGAAGATCGATCGCGCTGTTCATGGCCAAAGAGGGGGCGAAAATCGTCGTCAATGCGCGCGGAGCGGCGGCGATAGACAACGTGGTCGAAGAGATCCGCTCGGCGGGCGGGACCGCAATTGGATTCGCGGGTGCGGTCGACGATGAAAACGTTGCCGATGCGCTGGTGTCCTGCTGCGTGAAGGGTTTCGGCGGCGTCGATATCGTCATCAACAACGCCGCCATCTTTGGGCTGGAGAGCATCGGACCGGTTCACAATTGTCCGCCCGATATCTGGCGGCAAACCTTCGATGTTAACATTCACGGCGCGTTCTATCTCAGTCGCGCTGCGATCGGCCCCATGACTGAACAGGGCTGGGGGCGCATTATCAATGCGAGCTCCTATGCCGGAACCGGCAAGCTCGGCGGCAGCGCCTATCCGGTTTCAAAGGCGGCTCTGATCGGTCTTACGCGCTCCATGGCGGCGGACTACGGCCCCTATGGCGTGACAGTGAACGCCTACAATCCGGAAGCGCTGACGGCCATGGGTGACGGCGGCACCAATTTTGACGCTTATGTCGGCATGCTGAAGCATTGGGAAAATCGCGGCATGCGAAAGCCGGAAGATACGGCCTATTCAATGGAAACCTCAGGGCCTGAAGCGATTGCGCCCTGGGTTGCCTATTTGTGTACGGATGAAGCGGACAATATAAACGGCCAGGTGTTCGCCGTTGAGGGGCGGCGGATCGCTTTGGTGTCCACGCTTGAGGAAGACCGGATTCTTTTCCGCGATTACAAGCAATATGGTCCATGGTCCTTGGATGAGTTGTCTCGCATGGCGCCCGTGGCCTTCCGGCTGACCAATGCCTGGCCCCGCCGGACGGGTGAAGACCTGGAGCGGTGGAAAAATTCCTGAGGCCTTGCGCTGCGCGGTTCCGAGACGCCAAATGCCTGCGTGATCTTGGCGGTCGGACTGGAAATATACCGGCGCAGGCTATTGCGACATGCTATGCTAGCATACTAATGTTGTCCCAAAGCCGGTGAACGGCTGATCCGATATTAGGGAGCATGACATGGACCTTGGTTTAAAGGGCAAGAAGGTCATTCTTGGCGGTGCGACGCGCGGCATCAGCAAGGCTGCCGCGAACCTGTTGGCGGCCGAGGGGTGCGATTTGGCGGTGTTCTCGCGCAATGGCGATGCGCTGGAAGAACTACAGGCGCAGCTTGCGGTGCATGGCGGCAAGGTGTTTTCGCAAGAATTCTTTCTGGACGACCGCGACGAGTACCGGGCGCTTTTGACCGGGTTCGCCGACAAGCTGGGCGGCTGCGATATTTTCATTCACTCGATTTC
>JBEVJO010000419.1:0-8712 GCA_040510175.1 Caulobacterales bacterium | reverse complement strand
TCGAACCATTTTGTGAATCACCAGCAAGATCCTTACGGAAACTGGCTGGCGCGCTTCGTTTTCCCCGACCCGGTGCGCGAACTCAAGATCGAGGTCGATCTGATCGCCGACATGACGGTTTACAATCCGTTCGACTTCTTCGTGGAGCAAAGCGCCGAGACTTGGCCCTTTGACTATCCCGAAGATTTGGGCCCGGACCTGGAAATCTACAAACGTGCCGAGCCCGCCGGACCGCATTTGCAGGCGTTTCTCGACTCCATCCCAAAGAACCAGGAACGTACCGTCGATTTCATCGTCAATCTGAACACGCGCGTGTCGCAAGCCGTCGGCTACGTCATCCGGATGGAGCCGGGCGTGCAAACGCCGGAGGAAACCTTTCAGATCGGCAAGGGATCGTGCCGGGATTCCAGCTGGCTCTTGGTGCAGGCGGCCCGGCATCTGGGTTTCGCGGCGCGCTTTGTCTCCGGCTATCTGATCCAGTTAAAGCCGGACCTGATCGCAATGGACGGCCCGCCCGGCACCGACCACGAGGTCACCGATCTACACGCTTGGGCCGAAGTCTATATCCCCGGCGCGGGCTGGATCGGCCTGGACCCGACCTCCGGTTTGCTGGCGGGCGAAAGTCACATCCCGCTCGCCGCCACGCCGCATTTCCGCAACGCGGCGCCGATCAGCGGCTCGATCATGACAGCCGCGAGCGTCGATTTCGCGTTCGACATGAAAGTGTCGCGCGTCGCTGAGCATCCGCGCATTTCCAAGCCCTTCTCGGATGAATCCTGGGATGCGCTCGATGCGCTCGGGCGTAAGGTCGATGCGGCGCTGACCGCAGGGGACGTACGCCTCACCATGGGCGGAGAGCCGACCTTCGTTTCGATTGACGATTTTGAAGCCGACGAATGGAACACGGCCGCTGTCGGCCCGACCAAACGCGACATGGCCGACAAGATGATCCGCAAATTGCGCGACCGTTTCGCGCCGGGTGGCTTCCTGCATTACGGCCAGGGCAAATGGTATCCGGGCGAAAGCCTGCCGCGATGGACGTTTTCCCTCTACTGGCGGCGCGACGGTAAACCGATCTGGCGCAATCCAGATTTGATCGCGCCGGAGAAGGCGACGACCGGCGCGAAAGCGGCAGATGCCGAAGCCTGTCTGCAAGCCATCGCTTCCGAACTCGGCATCGACAAAGAGATGGTGACCCCTGCTTATGAGGATCCGGCGACCTGGATTCTCAAGGAAGGCAGCCTGCCGGAAAACGTCACGCCGGAAAACTCCAAGCTGAAAGACCCCGAAGAGCGCAACCGCATCGCGCGCGTGTTCGAGCGCGGCCTGACCAACCCGGCCGGCTTCGTGCTGCCGGTGCAGCGCTGGCAATCTAAAGCGGCGGCGGGCCATCGCTGGCGTTCGGAGAAATGGACCTTGCGGCGGGGCAAGCTCTATCTGGCGCCCGGCGACAGTCCCGTCGGCTATCGCTTACCTTTGGAATCGCTGCCGTACGTGCCGCCAAGCGCCTATCCCTATATCTACCCCACCGATCCGAATGAGCCGCGCGGCGATCTGCCGGATTTCGCGCCGGCGCGGCCGGCCACCAAGAAAGGGAGCAAGGCGGCTAACGCCAAAACGCCGAACCAGAATCGCGAACAAACAACGGCGCACTTCACCGCCAGCGAAGCGGTGCAGGATCGGATCGAACAAACCGCGGATTTGTCCGGCGCGACCGTCCGCACTGCGCTGTCAGTAGAGCCGCGCGATGGCCGTTTGTGCGTCTTCATGCCGCCGGTCGAAGACGTCGAAGATTATCTCGAACTGATCGCAGCCGCCGAGGCCGCCGCCGCCAAGCTCGGCTTGCCGGTTCACATTGAAGGCTATTCGCCGCCACACGATCCGCGCTTGAACGTTATCCGCGTCGCGCCCGATCCCGGGGTCATCGAGGTCAATATCCACCCCGCCACGAATTGGGATGATTGCGTCGCCATCACCCAAGGCGTCTATGAAGACGCGCGCCAAACGCGCATGGGCGCCGATAAATTCATGATCGACGGCCGGCATTCCGGCACCGGCGGCGGCAATCACGTCGTGGTCGGCGGCGCCACGCCCACGGATAGCCCGTTCCTCAGACGGCCTGATCTCTTGCGCAGCATGCTGCTGCATTGGAACCGCCACCCCAGCCTGTCTTATTTATTCTCAGGTCTGTTTATCGGACCGACCAGCCAGGCGGCGCGTATCGACGAAGCGCGCCATGACGCGCTCTATGAGCTGGAAATCGCCCTGTCGCAAATTCCAAGCCCCGATGAAGGCGCCCCGCCGGCGCCGTGGCTGGTCGACCGGCTGCTGCGCAACATTCTGATCGACGTCACCGGCAACACCCACCGCACAGAAATCTGCATCGACAAACTGTACTCGCCGGACGGGCCAACCGGCCGGCTCGGTCTGGTTGAGTTTCGCGGTTTCGAAATGCCGCCGAATCCGCGCATGAGTCTGGCGCAACAGCTTTTGATCCGCGCGCTCATCGCTCGCATGTGGGCGGCGCCGGTGAAAGGCAATCTGCAGCGTTGGGGCACCACACTCTCGGATCGTTTTATGCTGCCGCATTTCGTCTGGGAGGATTTCCTGGGCGTGCTGCGCGATCTGGCAGATCATGGCTTTCCGATGCGGTCGGAATGGTTCGAGGCGCAGTGCGAATTTCGCTTCCCGTTCTGCGGCGAAGTGGAACTCGACGACGCCAAGCTGGAACTCCGCCAGGCGCTGGAGCCATGGCATGTGCTCGGCGAAACCGGCGCCATTGGCGGCACGGTGCGCTACACGGATTCGTCGGTCGAACGCCTGCAAGTCAAACTCGCCGCGGCCGATCCTGGGCGCTTGCGCGTCACCTGCAATGGACGGCTGGTTCCCTTACAACCAACGGGCACGGCGGGGGTCAGTGTCGCCGGGGTGCGCTATAAAGCCTGGAAGCCGCCGGAAAGCCTGCATCCGGTTATTCCGGTGCATACGCCATTGACGTTCGACATCTACGATACCTGGTCGAAGCGGGCGATCGGCGGCTGCGTCTATCACGTGGCGCATCCGGGCGGACGGAATTACGAAACCTTCCCCGTCAACGCCAACGAGGCCGAAGCCCGGCGTCTTGCCAGATTCGCGCCTCACTGCCACACTCCGGGCGCTTACAACCCGACGCCGGAATCGCCCCATCCGGAGTTTCCCATGACCTTGGACTTGCGGCGTCCAATCGGAATCTGACTCTTCGCGATGCCGCAGACCCAGACCATGCAGCAGCTTGACCTGGAATTCGCCACGCATCTGTTGGCGGGCTACCGGCCGCCCGCGGGCGTACAAGACGAGCTCATGGATTCCATGGGCGAGGTACGGCCCGTCTGGCGCGACTTCGCGCATTTCCTCGGCCGCCTGACGCCGGAAGACACCGGCCTGCGTTTCGCGCGCGGCGATCAATATTTGCGCGACTCGGGCGTCTATTTCCGCCGCTATGGCCAAAACGGCGCGGACGCCCGAGAGTGGCCGCTCAGCCATATCCCCGTGCTCCTCAGCGATAAGGAATGGACCGGCCTCGGCGCCGCTTTGGCGCAGCGCTCCGAGCTTTTGGAAGCCGTGGTTGCCGACCTCTACGGCGATAATCGCATGATCGCCGAAGGCTGGCTGCCGCCGTCACTTGTGGCCGCCAACCCGGAATGGCTGCGGCCGATGGTCGGCGTCAAACCGCGCTCGGGGCATTTCTTGCATATGCTGGCGTTTGAAATCGGGCGCGGGCCGGACGGCCGCTGGTGGGTGATGGGCGACCGCGCGCAGGCGCCATCCGGCGCCGGCTTCGCTTTGGAAAATCGGGTGGCGACGCGGCGCGTCTTCTCCGACTTTTTTGCGCACGCCAATATTCACCGGCTTGCAGGCTTCTTCACGCAATTCCAAAACATGCTGTCCGCCCATACCAATGGCGACGGCCAGGCCGCGATTCTGTCGCCCGGTCCTTTCACTGACACCTATTACGAGCACGTTTATCTGGCGCGCTATCTCAGCCTGATGCTGCTGGAAGGCGAAGACCTAGCCGTGGTCGACGGCCGCGTCATGGTGCGCACCGTCGAAGGTCTGCGCCCTGTCGACGTGCTGTGGCGACGTTTGGATTCCGCCTATGCCGACCCGCTAGAGTTGAACGAACAATCGCAGCTGGGGACGCCAGGACTTGCTGGGGCGATCCGGCGCGGTACGGTGTCCATGGTCAATGCGCTCGGCTCCGGCGTGCTGGAGATGAACGCGCTGCAGGCGTTTCTGCCACGCATCTGCGAGAACCTCCGCGGCGAGCCCTTGCTGATGCCCAATGTCGCCACTTGGTGGTGCGGCGAGAAAAACGCCCGTCAGCATGTGCTGGCCAATCTCGACCGCATGATGATCGGGCCGGCTTTATCCAATCGCCTCCCTTTCGAGATCAGTAGCGAGAACAATGCCGGTTATGAGCGGCCGCCACATCTTGCGCATGACGCCTGGCTGGAAGCGCACGGCGAAAAATTGGTGGCGCAGGAATTGGTGACGCTGTCCACAACACCCGCCTTCCAGAATGGCCAACTGACGCCGCGGCCGCTGGTGCTGCGCGTGTTCGCCGTGCGCACGCGCCGCGGCTGGCGCATGATGCCCGGCGGCTTCGCGCGCGTCGGCCGCAGCGAAAGCCCTTCCGCAATCGCCATGCAGAATGGCGGCGCCGTCGCTGATGTCTGGGTGGTCAGCGAAAATTCCGTGGATACGCAGACGTCGCTCATGGAGCCATCCGATTCCACGCCGCGCCAGCGCGAAACCGTGCTGACCAGCCGCTCCGCCGACAATCTGTTCTGGCTTGGCCGCTACAGCGTGCGCGCCGAAGGCATGCTGCGGCTATTGCGTTGCTACCATACGCGGCTGGGCGAGATCAGCGATTCCGAAGCGCCGTTGCTCAACTACATCTCCAGTCAGCTCGCGCGCTATGGCGTTGGCCCCGGCGTACAGCCTGTGGGCCTGATCAACGGGATCAACGCCGCCCTTGGCTGTGCCGCAAAGGTGCGCGAACAATTCTCGATCGACGGCTGGGCGGCGCTGAGCGACATCGCCACCAATACGCGAGAACTTTTATCGACGCGCGAGCCCGGTTACGAGACGGCGCGGGCGTTGGGCGAGCTGTTGCAAAAAACCGCGACATTTTCCGGTCTGGTGCAGGAAAATATGTTTCGCTCTCCGGGCTGGCGCTTTTTGAATATCGGACGTCAGCTCGAACGCGCGATGCTGATGTGTGTGTCATTGTCGTATTTCGCCGAAGCCAATGCGCCGCAAGGCGCGTTCGACGTCGTGCTGGAACTGGGCGACAGTGTGCTGACCCATCGCCGCCGCTTTTCGCTGGAAGCGCGCCGCAACACGGTGATCGGCGTGCTGGCGCTTGAGCAGAACAATCCGCAATCGATCCATTTCCTGATCGACGAAATCTATGATCACTTACGCCGTCTGCCCGGCGCCGATACGCAAGGACAACTCACGCCGCCCGCCTTCGCCGCCAAGCAAGCGCGCAGCGAAATCGCCGCCTACAAAGCCGACACGCTCGACAGCAAAGCGTTGTCACGGCTGCACGATCAATTGGCGGAGATTTCGAGCCTCATCGACTCCGCATATTTCCGGTAGAGCCACGTCATGCTCTACGACATCCGCGTCCGCATCGCTTATCAATACGAAACGCTGGCGGCCGCCGGCCGCCACATCCTGCGCCTAACGCCCGCCGCTTTGCCGCGCGAACAGGCCGTTCTGGCGTCTTCGCTCGACATTCACCCCGAACCGCGCGAGCGTTCCGGCTTCATCGACTTCTTCGGCAACCAAGCGATCGAAGCGGCGATCTCGACGCCGCACATGCGCTTCGAAGCTCTCCTTCACGCGCGCGTTGAGCGCTTGATCCTGCCGCCGCCGCAGGACGCATCGCCATCATTGGCGGAACTGAGAGCCGACATCGCAAACTACGCCGCGTTCGATCTCTGGGCGCCGCATCATTACCTTGCGGATTCGCCGCTGGTCGCCGTGCAGGACGTGATGACCGACTATGCGCGTGCACAACTCGCGCCGGACATGAGCATATTCCAGGCCGCGAACGCCATCGCGCGGGCTTTGCATCGCGATATGCAATTCGATCCCGACGCCACCACGGTGGAGACGCCGCCGCTGGAAGCCTTCACGCGGCGACGCGGAGTCTGTCAGGATTTCACTCACATTATGATCGCCTGCTTGCGCGGCCTCGGCGTTCCAGCCGCTTATGTCAGCGGCTTTTTGCGCACCATTCCAGCGCCAGGTCAGGCGCGGCTGGACGGCGCCGACGCCATGCATGCCTGGACGCGCGTCTGGTGCGGATCAAGCATGGGCTGGATCGAGTTCGATCCCACCAATGCCATCCTGGTCGCCGCCGACCATGTGGTCGCGGCGCGCGGTCGCGACTATTCTGACGTGGCCCCGATCAAGGGGGTGCTGCGGGCCGGCGGCTCGCAAGACAGCCTGCAATCGGTCGATGTGGTCGCGCTGGACCAGTAAGAGTGGTCAGAGGCCAGCTTGCGCCGGTGGCGCGGTTTCGCCCACCGGCAGGTCCCAAAGCTCACGAAATGAGCACAGGCACAACCCCGCCCCTTTTGCCCGCACTCCCCGCTTGGAATATTACGATTTGTCGTATTCGTAATACTATCGATGGCGTTCTGGGTTTGGACGAGGGGTTTGGACATGGGTAATTGGCTTTCAAATTTGCGGCGCGCGGGCGCTGTTCTCGCCATGGGGCTCACCCTGGCCGCCTGCGGTAAAAAGGAAGAGGCGGCCGCGCCGCCGCCTGCGAAGACAGATTTCACGATCGGCTGGACCATCTATGCCGGCTGGATGCCATGGCCGTATGCGGAAAAGGCAGGCATCGTCGATAAGTGGGAAAAGAAGTACGGCATTAATATCAATGTCGTGCAGATCAACGATTATGTGGAATCGCTCAATCAGTTCACGGCAGGCAAGCTCGACGGCGTAACCGCCGCGAGCATGGATGCGCTGACTTTACCGGCCGCCAGCGGCCACGATTCAACGGTCGTCATCGTCGGCGACTATTCCAACGGCAATGATGGCGTGGTCCTGAAGAACGGCAAATCGCTGGCCGACATCAAAGGCCGCAACGTCAATCTGGTCGAATTTTCGGTGTCGCATTATCTGCTGGCCCGCGCGCTCGAAAGCGCCAAGCTGGCGCCGACCGACATCAAGACGGTGAACACCTCCGACGCCGACATCGTCGCTTCCTTCGGCGCACCGGAAACCAAGGCTCTGGTGACCTGGAATCCGCAACTCTCCGAAGTCAAAGCCATGAAGGGCGCCACGGAAGTTTTCGATTCCTCGAAAATTCCCGGAGAAATTCTTGATCTTATGGTGGTCGGTACCGACTCGCTGAAGTCCAACCCGAATCTCGGCAAGGCGTTGGCGGGCATCTGGTATGAGACCATGGCCATCATGAGCGCCCAAACGCCGGAAGGCGCCGAAGCGCGCAAGGTGATGGGCGAATTGTCCGGCACTGATTTGGCCGGCTATGAATCGCAGCTGAAAACGACCTTCATGTATTACAAAGCGGCGGACGCCGTGGCGTTCACGCAAAGCGCGGACATTGTCGCCGGCATGGACAAGGTGCGGCAATTCAGCTTCGCCAATGGTCTCTTCGGCGAAGGCGCAACCTCGGTCGACGCGCTTGGCATCAGCTTTCCTGGCGGCAAAACGCTGGGCAGCGCCGACAACATCAAGCTGCGCTTCGACGACACCTATATGGCCGAAGCTGCTTCCGGCGCATTGGACAAATAGGCCGGATTGAAAGCCAAGGACGCCCCATGCGTAGACTCCTGAACGTCAGGCCGCGCGGGGGCGTCCGTATCTTCTTGGGCGCGGCGCCTTTGGTCGTCGCGCTCTTATTGTATTTGATGGCGTCGGAAGCGCGGCAAGCCGCCAATCCCGCCGATAAATTCCTGCCCACCTTCGGTGAAATGGCGACAGCCGTGAAGCTGATGGCCTTCGAAGTCAACGCGCGCACCGGCGAAATTCCGCTGGTGGCGGACACGATGGCGAGCCTCGAACGGCTCGGCTATGGCCTCGTCATTTCAACAGTGCTGGCCTTGGTCCTCGGCATCGTGTTGGGCCTTCTGCCGCTGATGCGCGCGGGCTTTGGTCCGCTGGTGGCGGCCATCGCCGTCATTCCGCCCATTGCTGTGTTGCCGGTTTTGTTCATCGCTTTGGGCCTCGGTGAAACCGCGAAGATCGCCCTCATCGTTATCGGCATCACGCCGGTGATGGTGCGCGATCTGGCGGCGCATGTGTCCGCCATACCGGAAGAGCAATTGATCAAGGCGCAGACATTGGGCGCCAGCACCTGGCAGATCGCGTTGCGCGTGACGCTGCCGCAGGCCATGCCGCGTTTGCTGGCGTCCTTGCGTTTGTCTCTTTGTCCAGCGTGGGTTTATCTGATCTCGGCCGAAGCCATCGCATCCGATGTCGGCCTCGGTTATCGCATCTTTCTGGTGCGCCGCTATTTGTCGATGGACATCATCATTCCGTATGTCGTCTGGATCGCGCTGCTCGCCGTGGCGCTGGACGTTCTTCTGTCCATGATCAGCAAACGCGGCTTCGCTTGGGCGCATACGGAGCGCGGCGAATGACCCCCGCGCTGAGCTTTGAAAAAATCTGGATGGAATATGGTGACAA
>JBEVJO010000418.1:0-3614 GCA_040510175.1 Caulobacterales bacterium | reverse complement strand
AGGGTTGATGCAGCGTCGACCACCAATCGACGGAAAACTTCACGATCGGAATATTCACCGCGCCGACGATGGTCAGGATTGCGGCGGCGCGTCCGGCCTTACCGGATTCCTCGAGCGCCGCGAACACGGCCATGATGCCGAGATAGATAAAGAACAGCACCAGCACCGACGTAAGGCGCGCGTCCCAGACCCAGAAGGCCCCCCACATCGGCTTGCCCCAGAGCGATCCGGTGATCAGCGCAATCGCGGTAAAGCCGGCGCCCAAAGGCGCGGCGGCGCGCAACGCCGCTTCGGCGAGCAGATGCCGCCAGACCAAGGTCGCAACGGCGCACCCTGTCATGCAGGCATAGACGAACATGCTCATCCAGGCGGCCGGTACATGCACGAACATGATGCGGGCGCTGTCGCCTTGCTGATAATCGGCGGGCGCCACGATCAGCGCCCAAGGCAGGCCGACGACGAAAAGCACCAGCGCAATCAGCCCCGCGACCGGCGCCGCCACGCTGGCGATGCCGGAGAACGCCTTCGGATTGGCGAAGCGGTGCATGTTGAAGCCGCCGGCGGAAGTGGAGGGCGCAGGCAAAGGCAAATCCTATTCTAGCGTCAGGCGCAAAGCGGCGCTGGCCGCCTTCGGCGCGAAAATAGCGGCCACGATGGTGATGGCCAGCAATAAGGAGGCGCCCGGCGCACCGAGCCCCATCTCGGCGGACCCGCTGGCGGCGGCGCCGAAAATAGTCACCGGCGCAAACAGCGGCAACGCCAGCAAGGCCACCAGCAATCCGGAGCGCCGCAAGCCTGCCGCCAAGGCGGCGGCGATCGAGCCCAAGGCGGTGAGGGCGATTGCGCCCGCCAGCAATTCCAACGTGATCCAGGACAGCGACTCCGCAGGCAGGCCAAGCAGCAATCCCGCGGCGGCGCCGGCCAGGGCCAAGGGCGCGCCGATACCAGCCGTGAGGCCCAGGATCTTGGCGGAAATCATCAGATCGAGCGGCAACGCGGAAATGGAAAACAATTCCAGCGCGCCGCTTTCCATGTCGGCCTCAAACAGACGGTCGAGCGACAACAACACCGACAGGGCCAGACCCGTCCACAAAATCGCCGGCGCGATCTTGGGCGAGAGGTCGAGCGCGGCGCCCAGGCCGAACGCCACCAAAGTCGCCATGCCGATATAGAAGCCAGCGGGCAAGGCCGCGCCGCCGCCGCCGGCCCAGGCCAGGCGCGCTTCGCGAAACGCGACGGCGAAGAACGGGCTTGGCGCGCTCATGGCGTCAGCCGGATCATGGCGGCGTTCTCGAGATTGGCGGCCTCGTGCGTGGCGACAATCACAAGTCCGCCCAATGCGCGATGCTCCGTGATGAGTGCGTGGCACAAGGTCCGGCCGGCGGCGTCGAGGCCGGAGCTCGGTTCGTCGAGCAGCCAGATGGGCCGATACTGCAGCAACAGACGCGCCAAACCCAGCCGCCGTTTTTCGCCGCTGGACAAGCGACGCACGGCGCGGTCTGCGGCGCGCGTCAAATCCACGCGTTCGATGGCGGCGTGCGTTGCGGTTTCCCCGGCGCTCCACATTGCGGCCCAATGGCGCAAGCTTTCGCGGACCGTTTCTTCAGGACGGGCGCCTGGCTCAGGCCCCATGAAATGCATGCACTGGCCGCGCGGCGTTTCCGCATCGAGCGGCGCGCCATTGATCTGAAGAACAATCTCTCCGGCGCTTGGCCGCATCAGCCCCGCAAGCGCGCGCAAGAGTGTGGTCTTGCCGATTCCATTGGGGCCGCGCACTTCGATGGCGCCGCCGCCTTGCGCCGCGAAATTTAAATCCGAAAACAAAACGCGGCCGCCGCGCGCGCACGACAGATTGCACACGTCCAGCCGCAAGCCGCCGCCGCTTTTTGCGGCATCCGTCTTGGCGGTCCATAGGGGCGCGGCGTCGGTCATTTCCTTGCTTCGTTCAATTCAGGATCGGGTCCGGCGCAGGGGATCGGCGGCCTGCGTTGGTAGAGCATAAAGCGTTTCGCCGGCTCGGCTTAAATCAATCCGAACGCAGACGGCTCTAATGAAAATCGAACGGAAAAGCAAAGCGCTGCTGTCATTTCACCATCGGCGCGCTTGGGCTTTGCGAATATGTCGCAGTTAACATTGTAGAAGTGCTTCCGGCGCCAAAACCTGCCCCGCACAGGTAAGCCTCGTGGACCGTCCGTGTGCAATTCTGAGCGCTAAGCAGCCCGCGCTTATGATTGTGGCGCGGATGCGCGCAGTTTGCATGGACGCCGCAATCACGCGGCTTTAGATACGTGGCATTCATTTCTAGTGGCGCGCGCAGCGCCGATTCAGACCCAAGGAAGACGTAATGGCGTCGCTCGACAGCTTTAAATCCCGCCGCACTCTCAAGGTCGGCGTGCTGGAATACACTTATTATAGCCTGCCGGACGCGGTGCAGAACGGTCTTGGGTCGATCGACGGCCTGCCCATTACAATGAAGATTTTGCTGGAGAACCTGCTGCGCACCGAAGACGGCTGGGCGGTGAAGAAAGAAGACGTCATCGCGGTTCGCGCCTTTTTGGAAAACAAGGGCAAGACGGACCACGAAATCGCGTTCTCTCCGGCGCGGGTGCTGATGCAGGATTTCACCGGCGTTCCGGCGGTGGTCGATTTGGCCGCTATGCGCGACGCGATGAAAGCGCTGGGTGGAAACCCGCAAAAAATCAACCCACTGACGCCGGTTGATTTGGTCATCGATCACTCGGTGATGGTCGATAATTTCGGCGACGCAGCGGCTTATGGGAAGAACGTCGCGCTGGAATACACGCGCAATCTTGAGCGCTACCAATTTCTGCGCTGGGGCCAGACCGCGTTCCGCAATTTCCGCGTCGTGCCGCCCGGCACTGGCATCTGCCACCAGGTGAACCTCGAATATCTGGCGCAAGCGGTTTGGACCAACGACGACAACGTCGCCTATCCGGACAGCGTCGTCGGCACCGACAGCCACACCACGATGATCAACGGCCTTGGCGTTCTGGGCTGGGGCGTCGGCGGCATCGAAGCTGAAGCGGCCATGTTGGGTCAGCCGATCTCCATGCTAATCCCCGAAGTCATCGGCTTCCGTTTGACGGGCAAGCTGAAGGAAGGGGCGACCGCGACCGACCTCGTGCTCACTGTGACGCAAATGCTGCGCAAGCGGGGCGTCGTCGGCAAGTTCGTGGAATTCTTCGGCGCTGGCCTCGCTGGCCTGCCGCTGGAAGATCGCGCCACCATCGCCAACATGGCGCCGGAATATGGCGCCACTTGCGGCTTCTTCCCGGTCGATGGCGAAACCATTCGCTTCCTGCAAGCGACGGGGCGTTCGCCGGAACGTTGCGCGCTGGTCGAAGAATATTGCAAGGCGCAAGGCCTGTGGTTCGATCCGGCCGTGCCGGAGCCTGTCTTCACCGATGCGCTGGAACTTGACCTTGCTGACGTCGTGCCGAGCTTGGCCGGCCCGAAGCGCCCGCAAGATCGGGTGCCATTGTCGACGGCGGCAGGCGCCTTCCACACCGCGCTGACCGGCGAATTCGGCAAAGCCGCGGACGCGGCCAAGGCAGTCAAGGTCGGCGGCGAAACCTACACGGTCAGCCATGGCG
>JBEVJO010000417.1:0-8393 GCA_040510175.1 Caulobacterales bacterium | reverse complement strand
TCGGTAGCCGATGTGGAGCGGGTGACCCGGGTCGCGCGCCACGTCGCGGCCGAGCGCGAGCGCGGCCATCAGGTTGCGGTGGTTGTTTCGGCGCCCTCCGGCAAAACCGATGAATTGGTGGCGATGGCCAAGGCGGCGGCCGGCGGCGACGTCAATCTGCCTTTGGGCTTCGACGACGAGTATGACGTCGTCGTTGCGCTGGGCGAACAGATCTCGACCGGCCTTTTGGCGCTGGCCTTGCGGCGCTTGGGCATTCCGGCGCGCTCCTGGCAGGGCTGGCAAATTCCAATCCTCGCCAGCGAGGCGCACGCCAGCGCCCGCATCGAGGGCATTGAGGCGGACAAGCTCGGCGCCAGTATCGATGGGGGCACGGTGGCGGTGATCGCCGGCTTCCAGGGTGTGGATAAAAATGGGCGCATCGCCACTCTGGGGCGCGGCGGTTCTGACACCAGCGCGGTCGCGATCGCGGCGGCGCTGAATGCGGTGCGTTGCGACATCTATACCGACGTCGACGGCGTCTACACGCCCGATCCGCGGATCGTCGCCAAGGCGCAACGCATTGAGAAAATCTCTTACGAAGAAATGCTAGAAATGGCCTCCTTGGGGGCCAAGGTGCTGCAAACGCGCTCGGTCGAGCTGGCGATGGCCCAGCGTGTGCCGGTGCGCGTGTTGTCGAGCTTCGTCGAACCCGGCGAAGCCAATCCTGGAACCCTTGTGTGCGACGAGGACGAAATCGTGGAAAAGCAAATCGTCTCGGGCGTGGCCTATAGCCGCGACGAAGCAAAGATCATGTTGATGGGCGTGGCCGACCATCCTGGCGTCGCCGCTGAGATATTCGGCCGTCTCGCAGAGGCGGGCATCAATGTCGATATGATCGTGCAGGCCCAAGCCCGCTCGCTGCATGCGGCGAATATCGTCTTCACCTGCGCCGAGCGCGATGCTGACAGGGCCTTGAAAGTGCTGGCCGAAGGCAAGGCATCCATCGGCTACGAGGAAGCGATCGCGCAAAAGGGCGTCTCGAAGGTTTCTGTGATCGGCGTCGGCATGCGCAGCCACGCAGGCGTCGCCAAGGCGATGTTCTCGGCGCTGTCAGCCAAGGGCATCAATATCGAGGTCATTTCGACCTCGGAAATCAAGATCAGTGTCTTGATCGACGCCCAATACACCGAATTGGCTGTGCGTGCGTTGCATTCAGTCTATGGGTTGGACGCCGCCTAATCGCGCAAGGTTGAGCGGGCGATAGTTCTAAAGACCGGTCGGCCGTATCGCTGTTGCGGCGTTTGCGGCACGATATTGTGAAACCAAAGTCCGGCGAGGGCGGAAACAGAGGGTTATGCCAGCAGGTGGAATAGGATCGCGGCATTTGCTGCGCCAACTGCGCGACCTCATGGCCGAGGGCGGCGCGGCGCAGGAACGCCTGGATCGGATGGTGCGGATGATCGCCGCCACCATGGTCGCGGACGTGTGCTCGATTTACGTCCTGCGCCAGGACGGCGCTCTGGAACTGTTCGCCACTGAAGGTCTGAAAAAGGAATCGGTCCACCAGACCCGCTTGAAGCCCGGCGAGGGCTTGGTCGGTTTGGTGGTCGAGACCGCCGAGCCCTTGAACCTGCCGGACGCGCCGAAACATCCGAAATTCGCCTACCGCCCGGAGACCGGCGAAGACCCATACAATTCCTTCCTCGGCGTGCCCATCCTTCGCGGCGGCCGGCCTTTGGGCGTGCTGGTCGTGCAGAACGCCGTCGCCCGGCGCTATGACGAAGACGAGGAAGAAGCGCTGCAGACCATCGCCATGGTCGTGGCGGAGATCATTTCGGCGGGCGGCCTCGCCGTGCGCGAATATAACGGCGCCGCCGATGGCGCCGTGCGCGTGGCGCGCTCGCAGACTCTCAAGGGCCGGGCTTGGTCTGACGGCGTTTCGATCGGCACCATCGTGTTCGCCGAACCATCGATCCAGGTCAGCCAGATGCTGGCCGACGATCCGGGCAAGGAAGAACAGCGGCTCGACGAAGCGCTGCACGCGCTGAAGGAATGGATCGACGACATTCTTTCAGGCGACGGCGCGGGCCTCATTGGCGCGTCGCGCGAAGTCATCGAAGCCTATCAATTGCTGGCGCATGATCCGAACTGGTACGCGCGCCTGCGCGATTCCGTGCGCCAGGGCTTGACCGCCGACGCGGCCGTGGTTGGCGCGCGCTCAGAGCACCGCGCGCGTATGTCGGCGGCCCGCGACCCTTATCTTCGCGAACGCCTGCACGACATGGAAGATCTGGACAATCGCCTGTTGCGCCATTTGGCCTGGGGCGGCGCCATGCCCGCGCAGCGCGATTTGCCGCCGGATGCGGTTCTGGTCGGCCGCAATATGGGTCCCGCCGAACTCATGGAATATCCGGCGGGCAGCTTGAAGGCGATTCGGTTGGAAGAGGGCGGGCCGACGGCGCACGCCACCATCGTGGCGCGGGCCATGGGCGTGCCGTTGATTGGCCGCCTGGAGGACCTGCGCGACATCGTCGATGAAGGCGACCAGGTGATCGTCGACGCCTTCAAGGGCGAGGTGCATGTGCGCCCGGACCCTGGACTGCTCGACGCCTATAATTCGATCGTCCGTCTGCGCAGCGTCGAACAGGCGGAATTCGCCCGGCTCAAGGACACGCCCTGCATCACCAAGGATGGCCGGCCGATTGCGCTGAGCTTGAACGCCGGTCTGCCGCTGGACTTGCGGGCGTTGAACGAGACCGGCGCGAGCGGCGTCGGGCTCTACCGCACCGAATTCCACTTCCTGCTGGCCGAGCGCATCCCGCGTCTGTCGGAAGAGCAAAAGGCCTATGCCGAAATCCTGGACATGGCTGGCGAAAAGCCTGTGGTATTCCGTACGTTGGACATCGGCTCGGACAAGGTGGTGTCGTTCTTCTCCTTTGACCGGGAAGAAAACCCGGCGTTGGGGTGGCGAGCGATTCGCCAGGCGCTGGACCGTCCGGTGGTCTTACGCCGCCAATTGCGGGCGTTGATCGGCGCCGCCGAAGGCCGCCGCCTGGACGTGATGTTCCCGTTCGTCGCTACCATCGACGAACTGGTGCGCGTGCGCGCGATGCTGGACAAGGAATTGGCTTGGGCCAAGCTGCAAGGGCGCAAAGGCCCCGCCGATATCCATGTCGGGGTGATGCTGGAAGCGCCGTCTTTGGTGTTCCAGATTGATCAATTGAAGGGCAAAGCGGACTTTGTTTCGGTCGGCACCAATGATTTGATGCAGTATTTCTTCGCGGCTGATCGCACCAACCCCAGGGTTGCGGACCGCTATGACATCCTCAGCCCGGCCGCCTTGCGATTCTTGAAAATGGTTGCGGATTCCTGCCGGGCTGCGGGCCTGAAGGTTTCCGTGTGCGGAGAGGCGGCCGGCCACACTTTGGAGGCCATGGTGCTGATCGCGCTTGGGTTTGACGCTTTGTCCATGCCGGCGTCCGGCGTGGGGCCGGTCAAGCGCATGGCCCTTGGCCTTGATTCCGCCGCAGCAGCGTCCGGATTGGCGCCGCTTTTGAATTCTACTGCCGCGTCCGTCAGGGAGGACGTTTTAAAGCTTTCGCAATCCCTGGGTGTGATAGTTTAATCTGTTGAAAAGTTTGCCGAACACTACTATGCGGAAAACTTCAACTTTGGCTGCTGGATTGTAGTGGACGGTGGCGCGCGGCGTCGCCCAGGGATCAAATGGCTCAACTTGCCGACTTTTATCCCGATCAGAATGACGGCGCAGAAGGCGGCGGCGAACAGCCGTCGGTGCCCGTTGCTTTGAATATGTCCCGCACCCCCGGCGAAGCCCTCCGTATGCAGCGCGAAAATCTTGGCCTGACGCTTGAGCAGGTCCATGCCGTGCTGCGCATCCGGGTCGAGTATCTGCAGGCGCTGGAAGACCAGCATTTCAAACTCATTCCAAGCCAAGGCTATGTGAAGTCCTGGCTGCGCAAATATGCTCAGTTCCTGAAGCTCGACGCCGATCAGGTTGTGGCGCGCTTTGAAAAAGAAAACGCGGTTTTCGAAGAAACCCCGGTTGAAGCGGTCGATATGGGCAAACGCTCTATCGGCGCGCGCGGACGGATTTCAGCTCTGGCGCTTGTGCTGATGTTGATCGCCGGCGGTTGGTTCGGCTTGCCGGCGCTGCTGCGTGAAATGGCGCCCCCGAAAAAAGCGGAGCCGGTGGCGGTGCTCGAAAACGGCGTGCCGGAAGCAACCATTGGCGGCGCGCCGATCGTGGCGGACGCTGAAACGGCTCTAGTGATTCGCGCCCGCGAACCGGCATGGCTGGAAGCGCGCGGCCCGGACGGCACGATCTTCCTGTCGCGCGAATTGGCGGCGGGCGAGACCTATGAACCGGCGGCCGGTCCTGGCTGGACCGTCTTCGCCAAAAATGGCGGCGCCTTCGAAGTCTATTACAACAATGCCTTTATCGGCCTTTTGGGTGAACCGGGCGTCGAAGTGCAGGCCTATCGCCTCGAAGAAGCGGTGAAAGCGGCGCAGGCGGATCAAGCTGCAGCCAAGGAAGCGCAAGCCGCTGCGGCAATCGTCGCCGCGCAGGCCGCTAAAGCCCGCACCACTGCCGCCAATGAAGCCGCTGTCGCGCCGGCTGCCGCCAAGACGCCAGTCGCGGAAACCCCGGCGCCAGCCGCCGCCGCGCCGTCTCCCGCGCCCGCGCAGTAAGCCGGCTGCCCAAGCAGCATTTCTTCACTGGAGCGCAGGCTTGGCCCGCGCTATCCCATCGCAATGAAACAAGGGATTTGCGCCCATGCATGAGCGCGCGATGGAAGTGCGGCCTTGGCGTCTGATCGAGCGCCGCCAGAGCCGCAAGATCAGGGTTGGTTCGGTTGAGGTCGGGGGCGATGCGCCGATCACCGTTCAATCCATGACCAACACGTTGACCTCCGACGCCAAGGCCACAATCGGTCAGATCCGCGCGCTGGAAGAAGCGGGCGCCGATATTGTGCGTGTTTCTTGCCCGGATGCGGAATCGACCGCGGCGATGCCGGCCATCTGCAAGGCGGCCAAGGTTCCGATCGTCGCGGACATTCACTTTCACTACAAGCGCGCTATCGAGGCCGCCAAAGCCGGCGCGGCCTGCCTGCGCATCAATCCGGGCAATATCGGCTCGGCAGACCGGGTGCGCGAAGTGGTCAACGCCGCCAAGGATCATGGATGCTCGATGCGCATCGGCGTCAATGCCGGGTCGCTGGAAAACCATTTGTTGGAAAAATATGGCGAGCCGTGCCCGGCGGCGATGGTGGAAAGCGCGCTCGATCACGCCCGCATCTTGCAGGATCACGACTTCCACGAATTCAAGATTTCGGTGAAGGCGTCGGATGTTTTCCTCGCCGTCGCGGCGTATCAGCAATTGGCGGAAGCGATCGATTGTCCGCTGCATGTCGGCATCACCGAAGCAGGTCCGACGCGCATCGGCACGATCAAATCCGCGATTGGCATGGGTTCGCTCTTATGGGCGGGCATCGGCGACACCATTCGGGTTTCGCTGGCCGCCGATCCGGTCGAGGAAATCAAGGCGGGCTTCGATATTTTGAAGTCACTGGGTTTGCGCCATCGCGGGGTCAATATCATCGCATGTCCGTCCTGCGCGCGGCAGGGCTTCGACGTCATCAAGACCGTGGCGGTTTTGGAAGAGCGCCTGGCGCATATTTCCGAACCCATATCGCTGTCGATCATTGGTTGCGTTGTCAACGGCCCCGGAGAAGCAACGTATACGGATCTTGGCTTTACCGGCGGCGGCAAGGGCGCCGGGATGATGTATATCGGCGGGCTCTCGGATCATAAGGTCCAGAACGAAGGCATGGTCGAGCACATTGTCGATCTGGTGGAAAAGCGTGCGTCGGAAATGCGGATGCAACGCGGATAATCCATGATCCGGATTCTGGTCATCGCGCCGCTCTATCTTGCAATGATGTTTCTGATCCCGCTGCTGCCGGGCTATAAAGCGTTTGAACTGAATCTCCTCCAGGAAGTTTTGCGTCTGCGCTGGCACATGGCGCTTTACGGGCTTTTGTTGCTGACGGCTGTGGTTTTCGGCGCGCTGATCCAATTTCGGGTGTTGCCGTATTCCTATCGCTTCGCCGGCATCATGGGCATCGTCAAAATGGGTTTTGTCGGCGCCATCATCGCCTGCCTCTATCAAGGCTACGCTTTCTATAATGGCGGCGGGGTGAGCCTCCTGGTCATGCTGACGCCGTTTTTGTTTATGATCGCCGAGGCGATCTATGAACTGGTCGTCTTTCTGATTGTCCGCGCGCGCTTGCGTAGGCACAAAGCGGCGTTGGCGAAGTAGCACCGGAGGCGCAGCGTGTTCGCGCATTTTCTGGCGGCCCAGGATGCAATCTATCCCCAGGTGCTGGAGGAACTGCGCGCCGGTTACAAAGCTTCGCATTGGATGTGGTTCATCTTCCCGCAACTCAAAGCGCTTGGCCGCAGCGGCACGGCCAAGCGCTTTGGCATTGAAGATTTAGAAGAAGCGCAGGCTTACGCCACGCATCCAGTCCTTGGCCTGCGGCTTCGGGAATGTGTAGCGATCGTCAACGCTCTGCCGGGGAACGACCCGCAAGACGTTTTAGGTTCGATTGACGCCTTGAAATTTCGTTCCTGCCTGACCCTGTTTGGCCGCGCCACGGGAGAGGCCGTGTTTTCTGATGGCCTCACCAAGTTTTACGGCGGCCAGGAAGATCCGGCGACGCTGTCGCATTTGACGTAAGCCTGCGGCCAAGCATCCCGGTTCAGGGCGCCGCCTTGCGGCGCGCCGGTCAGCCTTCGTACAAGGGCAGGGCATGACACTGATTCAGTCTCAAATCGCAGCGCGTCTCTGGGCGGCGCTCCTGGCATTGCTGGCGCTGACGCTAGCGCCGGCGGTTTACGCCGCGCCCAAGGCCAAGACCGCCAATGTGGAAATCACGCTGGTTGCCGATAAAGCCGAGGCGGCGCCGGGCGACACGGTGAACATCGCCTTCGTGCAGCGTATCCGTCCTGGCTGGCATACCTATTGGCGCAATCCCGGCGATGCGGGCGAACCGACGCGGATCAACTGGACGCTGCCCAAGGGATATTCCGTAGGCGATATAATCTGGCCGGCGCCTGAACGAATCCCCGTGGGACCGCTGGCCAATTACGGTTTTAAAGGCGAAGTGCGGCTGGTCTCGCCGCTGACTGTGCCGAAGACCGCCAAGCCGGGCGACCTAGCGCAGATCAAAGCCTCAGCGACCTGGCAGGTTTGCGAGGAAGTCTGCATCCCCGAGGGCGCCAGCGTCGATCTGGTGATCCGCATCGCCGCGCAGGGCAAGGCCGATCCGCAAGGCGCGGCGCTCGTGCAGTCGGCGCTCGATGCCGCGCCGAAACTTGTGGAGTGGCCGGCGAGCTTTGACCCCGCCAGCGCGGTGCTCAGCGTGCAATCGCCGGAACTGGCGCAGGTGGCGCAAAAGGGTGAACTGCGCGGCGTAGCCTTCTATCCATACGACCAGGCAATGATCGATCCCGCGCCCGAGCAAAAGGTGCAGGTCGGTGGGCAGGGCGTGACGCTGACGCTGCCGGTACAACCGGGATTCGCGGTCGAAGGCGAAGCGATCGAAGGATTGCTGACCTATGAGACGCGCGGCGGGTATGGCTGGAAGCGTCAGCATGTTTTGCTGAAAGCGCCGCTGGGCGCAGCATTGCCCGGCACGTCCGGCGCGCCGCTGATCTCGCCGCAGCAAAGCGCCGCTCCCGGCGGCGGCGATGCGGCGGGGTTCGGCTTGGCTTTGCTACTCGCCTTTGCCGGCGGGCTGATTTTGAACCTTATGCCCTGCGTATTTCCAATTCTGTCCATTAAGGCGCTCAGCTTGACCAAGGCGGCGCACGGCCACGCGACGGAAATGCGCGCGCAGGGGCTGGCGTTTTTGGGCGGCGTACTGCTGACTTTTGCGATTTTAGGCGGGGCTCTAATTGCGTTGAAGGCGGGCGGCGCCGCGATCGGCTGGGGCTTCCAACTGCAATCGCCATTGATCGTCGGCGCGCTGGTGATCCTATTCTTTGCGCTGGCGCTGAATCTGTTGGGCGCGTTCGACATCGCGGGCGCTTTTCAGGGCCTCGGCGGTAATCTCGCCGATCGCGGCGGCGCGCTTGGCGCGTTCTTCACCGGCGCGCTGGCGGTGGTGGTCGCGACGCCGTGCACTGCACCGTTCATGGGCGCGGCTTTGGGGTATGGGCTGACTGCGCCGGCCTGGCAGTCGCTGGCGATTTTCCTGGCGTTGGGCCTTGGCCTCGCGGCGCCGTTCACAGCTTTAGCGTTTGCGCCGGCTCTGGCGCGCTCGCTGCCCAGGCCGGGGCCGTGGATGACTCGCTTCAAGGAGTTCCTCGCCTTTCCCATGCTGGCGGCG
>JBEVJO010000416.1:0-3220 GCA_040510175.1 Caulobacterales bacterium | reverse complement strand
TCGAGCGCCAAGCGCGGCGCAAGGGTGACGCCCATGCCGCCGGCCACCATCTGCACCAATGTCTGCAGAGACGTTGCGCCGAAATCGGGATTGCCGTCTTTGCTTGACGGCCGGGCCTTGCAAAGGCTGAGCGCGTGATCGCGCAGGCAATGCCCGTCCTCCAACAACAAGACGGTATGCGAATCGATATCCGACGCCTTTAATGAATTTTGCCGCGCAAGCGGGTGGTTGCGCGGCGCGACCAGAAGAAACTCATCCAGTGCGATGGTTTCCGTCTCGATGCCGACAGCCTCATACGGCAAGGCAATGATCGCCGCGTCCAAGGTGCGTGCGCGCAACGCGTCGACCAGCCGGGCCGTCATATCCTCGCGCAAGTGCAAAGTCAGATTGGGGTAATCGGCCTTCAGAACCGGCAGTAGCTTCGGCAGCACATAAGGGGCGATGGTCGGAATGGCGCCCAGCCGGAAGACGCCGGTAAATGGCGCGGATGCTTCGCGGGCGCCGCGCACCAGAGCTTCGGCTTCCTGCACCGCCCGCGCGGCGTGCGCTGCGGCGACCTCCCCGGCCGCCGTCAGGCGTGCGCCATGCCGTCCGCGCTCGATCAATTGAACGCCAAGCGCCATTTCCAGCTCCTTGATCGCAGCGGACAGAGTCGGTTGCGTCACGCCAACCGCGTCAGCAGCGTGCAGGAAGCTGCCTGCGTCCTTGATCGCCAGCAAAAACTGCAATTGCCGCAAGCTGGGCAACGCGGAGTGAGTGATCGGATCGGATCGTGTTGAGACGCTCATTACTATATAGATAATATCTATACTAAAATACCAAGATATCAATTAGATTTATTTGCGACCAACTCTTAAGTGAGGGGAGCGATATCGCACAACATCCCGTGAGGACCTCCCTTGATCACTATCGGACAAAAAATTCCTGCCTTTAAGGTCGCCGGCGTGAAGCCCCGGTTCAATGCCGCCGAAGAAAATGGCGTATCGGCTTTTCAAGACATCACCGAAGAATCCTTCCCGGGCAAATGGAAGGTCATTTATTTCTATCCGAAGGATTTCACCTTCGTCTGCCCGACGGAGATCGTGGAGTTCGCCCGCTTAAATGGCGATTTCGCCGACCGCGACTGCATCGTGCTGGGCGGCTCTCCGGACAATGAACACGTCAAGCTGGCCTGGCGCCGCGACCACAAGGACCTCAAAGGCCTGAATCAATGGTCGTTCGCCGACACCAATGGTTCGCTGATTGACGGCCTTGGCGTTCGCTCGCCAGATGGCGTGCCGTACCGGGCGACCTTCATCGTCGATCCCGACAATGTCGTTCAGCACGTTTACGTGACGAACCTCAATGTCGGCCGAAACCCAGCCGACACGCTGCGCGTGCTCGATGCCTTGCAAACCGACGAACTTTGCCCGTGCAACCGTCAGGTCGGCGGCGACACCCTGTAATCCAAAGCGCCGCTCGGACGTAAAACAGAAGTCCAAGGCGTCATTCTCTTCCCCGCGCGGCGGCTCGCTTCCTCACCCCGCCAGCCGTGCACACTTCTCCCTCCGGCGCGATGCCGGAGGGAGCCATTTTTCCCAGGAGAACACGATGTCCCTCGACGCCCTGCGCGAGTCCCTGCCCGAATACGCCAAAGACATGAAGCTGAACCTCGGCTCGCTGGCGTCCGAGGGCGTGCTTACCGATCAGCAGAAATGGGGGACGTTCCTGGCCAGCGCCTATGCGGTCGGCGTTCCGGCCGTGGTGAAGGCGTTCGATGCCGAGACCGAAGGGAAATTGACGCCCGAAGCGCGCACCGCCGCCAAGGCCGCGGCCGCCGTCATGGGTATGAACAACATCTATTATCGTTCGCTGCATTTGATGAAGAACGAGGAATACCGGACCTTACGCGCCGGTCTGCGCATGAACGTCATCGCCAATCCCGGCGTCGAAAAAACCGATTTCGAGCTTTGGGCCCTCGCCGTTTCCGCCATCAATGGCTGCGGCATGTGCCTGGATTCGCACGAGGAAGAACTCCGCAAACGAGGCCTCACAGCTCAGCAAATTCAGGCGGCTTTGCGCATCGCGGCGGTAGTGAACGCGACCTCCGCGATTTTGCGGGCGGAAGCGGCGCTGGCGGCTTAAAGCCCAAGGTCAATCGCGGGAGGTCCAGCCTCCGGCCCCTGGCCGGAGGCTGGATTATTCTTGCCGTCCCCATCTTAAATGACGCGGGCAAGTCAATCTGCCTTGAAGGCCAGGGCCATAGGCCGCATGTTGCCAGCCAACGGATCGCATCGTGGCATTGCTGGACAATAAGAAAGGCCTAGACGCCTCACAGCCGCCGGCGCCCTCCGGTTCCGGCATGCTGTCGCCCCTTAAGCACAAAGTCTTTGCGACCATCTGGTTCGCCAATTTGGCGTCGGCGTTTGGCGGCGTCATCCAGTCGGTGGGCGCGTCCTGGCTGATGACCAGTCTGGATCCGTCGCCGACCATGGTGGCGCTGGTTCAGGCAAGTGCGGTGGCGCCGATGATGATCTTGTCCGTCGTCGGCGGGGCTCTGGCGGACATTTACGACCGCCGGATGATCATGCTGATCACGCAGATTTTTCTGGCCATAGCGTCGGCGATCCTCGCGGTAATCGCGTTTCTGGGGCCGATGAGCCCGTGGACCTTGCTAACCTTCACCTTCCTGATCGGCGTCGGCGCCGCGCTTTACACGCCGTCCTGGCAAGCCTCGATCCCAGACCAAGTGCCGCGCAGCGACGTCGCCGGCGCGGTGTCGCTCAACGCGTTCGCCTTCAATATTTCGCGCAGCCTGGCCCCAGCCGTCGGCGGCGCCATCATCGCCATCGCGGGCGCCTTCGCGGCATTCGCCATCAATGCGGTGTCTTATCTGGGCATGATCTGGGCGCTGGCGAAGTGGCGTCCGGAGATTCCCAAATCCGATCTGCCGCATGAATCGCTGCATCACGCCATTGGCGCCGGCCTGCGTTATGTCAGCCTGTCGCCCGCCATCAATTCAGTGCTGATCCGCAGCGTCTTGTTCGGCTTTGGCGCCGCCGGGATTTGGGCCTTGATGCCGCTCATCGCGCACGATCTGTTGAAGGGCGGTCCGATGATTTACGGCATCGTGTTCGGCGCTTTTGGCGCCGGCGCAATGGGCGGCGCACTCATGACCGCGCGCTTGCGCGCGCGGTTCCGCAGCGACGTGATCGTCAATTACAGCGTCGCCGCGTTCGCT
>JBEVJO010000415.1:0-3760 GCA_040510175.1 Caulobacterales bacterium | reverse complement strand
CGCTAAACCATGCCTATGGAGCTAATTGCAGATACACGCGCCCTCGCAGATCTCGTGCGAGGGCTGCGGGAGCGGCCTTTTTTCGCGCTGGATACAGAATTTCTAAGAGAAACAACGTACTGGCCAAAATTATGTCTGATTCAGGTCGCCGCTGAAGGTATTGAGGCGCTGATCGATCCACTTTCGCCGACCTTGGATTTGTCGCCGCTTTTTGAGGCGCTCGCCGATCCAAACGTCATGAAGGTTTTTCACGCCGCTCGACAAGACATCGAAATCTTCGTGCGGCTGATGGGAAACCCACCCACGCCAATTTTCGACAGTCAGATCGCCGCTATGGCGTGCGGGCATGGCGATTCCATCGCCTACGACGCGCTTGTGGCCAGCGTCCTGAAGCGCAAGGTCGATAAATCTTCCCGGTTTTCCGATTGGAGCCGCCGCCCCCTCAGCCCCGAACAGCTGGGGTATGCCTTGGCGGACGTTACGCATTTGCGCGATATGTACCCTCTTCTGCAGGAAGAGCTTGAGACGCGGAACCGAACGGATTGGGTGGCGGAAGAACTGGGCATTCTCACCGCCCCTGAGACTTACGACGTCACGCCTGACAACGCCTGGATGCGTTTCAAGCCGCGCAAAACGACCGCCGCCTATTTGGCCGCACTTAAAGCAGTGGCAGGCTGGCGTGAGCAAACCGCACAAGCACGCGACATGCCGCGTGGGCGCATTCTAAAAGACGAAGCGATCTACGAGATCGCGGATCAAAGACCGCGCTCCATTGATGCCCTGACGCGATTGCGCGGCATTCCCAAAGGCTGGGCGCAAAGCCGTATGGGTCATGACTTGGCGACCGCAATGGATGAGGCGCTCAAGGACCCGGAAGCCAACGCTCCAAAGTTCGAACGCCCTGCTCCTTCCAAACCTGGCGTAGGCCCTATTGTCGAGTTGCTCAAAGTGCTGCTGAAGCAAACTGCGGATGACCAGGACGTCGCCGCCCGCCTCATCGCGACAGTGTCCGACCTCGAGGCGATCGCCTCGGACGATCCAAACTCTCCAGTGTTGAAAGGCTGGCGCCGCGAAGTCTTTGGCGACAGAGCTCTTGCTCTAAAGCAAGGCCGCCTCGCGCTGGTGGTAAAGGGCAAACGCTTGGTGGCGATGGATATCGCTGCGCTCAGCGTGGACTAAACCGTCGTCAGGCTGATCGCTTCCGACAATTGCGTCAGCCGCCGCCGGATTTGATCGGTCACCAAACTTTCATAGCCATCGATAGGATCCAGCCGCAGCGTCCTGTTCGATAAGCTTATCGGGCACGCCCTCAAAAGCGCCGGCGAACGGCCAGAAATATCCGCACCCAAACGTAAAGCCGCGCCTAACGCCTGAGCCCTCGCGCCAGCTTCTGGACTGAGTAAGCGCTCAAAAACCTCGATGCCCGCGTCGGGCGGTCGCCGCGCGTAACGTCGCGCAATGGCTGCTGCTAGAAATGCCCGCTCCTCGTGCCGAGCGCCCGCATAAGGCCCACGTAGGACAATTTCAAAGGCGATGTCCGCGCGATGGTCAGGATGCAGCACGCCTGCAAGATCCGCTAGTCGATAGGTTGCTTGCCTCAAGGTGCGATCACGCGCTGGCGAAAACACCTGCGGCAAGCCTTCAAAGATTGGCTCGAGCCAAGCCTCCAACGCATCGCCGAATTCCAAAGCCCGCTCATCGCTGCCTACAAGCGCTTCGACGCCGGCCAACAGCGGATCATACGCTCTGTCCTCGGCGCTCATTTGATTGAGCAACAATCCTTCGCGAAGACCATAAGAAGATAGGATAACGCTCTTGAAACCACCTTTGCGGATCAGCGTTTCCAGTACCACTGCAGCGGCCGGCAGGGTGTCTGCGCGTTTGGCGGCAGCGTCCTCGAGGCGCTCTAAAGAGCGTTTGCTTTGTTTGGCGATGAAAGCGCACAGCTTGAGAATTTCCGAGCGTGACATCTCGTAATTCTGCAGAACCCGCAGCGGATAATTGGTCAGACTCATGTCAATCCGGCCTATGGATCGCCAAGCGCCTCCAACTGCGTACAGCACATCCCCACGCTGCGCGTCCAACACACCCGATTGGTTGAATGAACGGAGCGCCGTTTGTTCAACTGCGACCGGATCGAACTCCGCGTCCTGCGCAAGTGCGAGAGGACCCAGCAGGTGGGTTTCGCCGGCGCCCGGCCCCTTCGGCCCTATTCGTATCAGTTCGAGGCTGGACCCACCCAAATCAGCAACCACACCATCGGCCTGCGGCGCGCTCGCCAAAACACCCAGCGCCGACAAGCGAGCTTCCTCAGCGCCATCGATAATGCGCAGAGGGATATTTAGCTCCTTACGAACGCGTGCAGCGAATGCAACGCCGTCGACCGCTTCGCGCACCGCCGAGGTTGCGACTGCTTCGATCTGCTTTACGCCGAGACCGTCGATAATGGTGCGAAAGCGCGTCAGGGCCTCAAATGCGATGCGCACGCCCTTGTCTGGCAGAGGACTCGCCTTGGGCGAAACCCCCCGGCCCAAAGCCGCCATGGCCTTTTCGTTAAGGATCGGCGTCATAGCCAGACCGGCGACGCGGTAAACGACCAAACGGACCGAATTCGAGCCCACGTCGATGACGGCCACTTCGCGCGCGATAGCTTTCGCGGCCCGGCGATCGAATACTTTCAGCATCGTCGCAAGCTATTAGCGGATTTCCTAGCCGCGTCGAGGCCCAACATGATCAAACTCAGGCGGCGCTAGATCCTGTAGAGCTCTACCCCGGCCCGAAAGGCTTGGATTGTTCATGAAATAGTGGTGCGCATCGAACGGCGTAGCGGGGTCGACTGGGTCAATGCGGCGCGATGTGCCGTCACTGAGCAAATTCCAGCTATGCGCTTCATCATTGAGATTAGCAGCCATGATTTGCGCGACGACCTGCCGATGCACGGTCGGGTTTTCGATCGGCACCATGACTTCCACCCGCCGCTCCAGATTGCGCGGCATCCAGTCAGCCGACGAAATGAAGACCCGCGCGCTCGGGTGCGGCAATTGCGCGCCATCACCGAAGCAAACGATCCGCGAATGCTCCAAAAAGCGACCGACGATACTTTTTACACGAATATTGTCGGATAGTCCCGGAACGCCGGGACGCAAGCAGCAAATCCCGCGAACGACCAAATCAATCTTCACGCCCTCGGTGCTGGCGCGGTACAAGGCGTCGATCACGCCGGGATCAACGAGCGAGTTCAACTTCGCCCAGATTGAGCCAGGCCGCCCCGCCCTTACATGGGCCACCTCATTGTCGATCAAATCCAGCAGACGCTGTTTCAGCGTCAGCGGCGACATCGCGATGCGCTCGAATTCCGCCGGCTTGGCGTAAGACGTGACGAAATTGAATACGCGGCCAGCGTCCCGGCCCAACGCCGGGTCAGCCGTAAACAAGGAAAGATCGGTGTAAACGCGCGCCGTGATGGGGTGATAATTGCCGGTCCCGAAGTGCGTATAGGTACGTAGGGCATCGCCTTCACGACGGATCACCAAGCTCACTTTCGCATGTGTTTTATATTCGACGAAGCCATAAACAACCTGCACGCCGGCGCGTTCCAGATCACGCGCCCAGCGCATATTCGCTTCCTCGTCGAAACGCGCTTTGATCTCAACCAAAGCCGTGACGTTTTTTCCGGACTCCGCCGCCTCGATCAAGGCCGCGACGATCGGAGAGTCTTTGGAGGTTCGGTAGAGCGTTTGCTTGATAGCGACGACGTTGG
>JBEVJO010000414.1:0-8525 GCA_040510175.1 Caulobacterales bacterium | reverse complement strand
TCAGGCGGACGCGCTGATGCTTGGATTGGCCGCCTTGAGTTGGGAATCCGCTGTTGCGGGGCCTAAAGGCGGTTTAGGAACCCGAAATGACCGGATTGAAAAAAATTCTTCTCGCCGCCGCTTTGGCTCTCGCGCCCTGCTCAGCCGTCGTGGCGGCGGCGCAAACCGTCAAAATCGCCGGTGGCGAAATGACAGAGCTAACGGGCGCGCAACGGACCGCCGCTCTGGCGGCGGCCAGCAAGGCGCTGCAGGAACAAAAACGCCTGCAGGGCGGCTTTATGCAGATCGGACCCGACGGCAGCGTCGCTAAGGGCCGCTTTTTTCTAAGCCGGCCAGGCAAGATCCGGTTCGAATATGATCTGCCGACCTCCATGCTGGTGGTGGCGGACGGATCGACGGTGGCGGTGCAGGACAATCGCTTGAAAACCTTCAACCGCGCGCCGCTGCGCTCGACGCCGATGTATTTTTTCCTAAAGGAAAACATTGATTTGGCCAAGGACGCCAAGGTCATTCGGGTGGCCAAGCAGTCGGACACCGTGGCCATCTCGATGAAGGACAAAACCGGCCAGACGGACGGGGTGCTGACCCTGTTGTTTGTCTCGAGCAGTTATCAGCTGCGGCAATGGCTTATCGAGGATGGCGCAGGCGGAGTCACCCGGGTCGCGCTCCAGGATTTGCGCCGGCCAGAGACGCTGGACCCGAAATTGTTCGTGCTGCAGCCAAAAAAGCAGCCCACACGCCCTTGAAGCCGTGTGGGATTTTCAGCATAGGCAAGAAGTTTTCCAGTTTTTAAGTTGCTTTTTTCGATCGTGTTGCTTAGATAACACGGTAGCAAGAGCGATGGCATCGGACCTGCGTTGTCCCCCCCGCGAAAGGTTCGGTGCCTTGCTGAAATTGGATAGATCCCCTCCCAATTTCGGCGCGTTATGCAATTTGGCGCTCGGTTGAGAAATCAACCGAGCGCTTTTTTTATCAGTTTTCCGTGCCGTCGTGAATCGCAAAGTACAGTTGCGCTAGCTCTTGTATATCCAGCGCTTTAGACGCTTCCTATGAAAACCCTGAAAGTCGCGACCTGGAACATCAATTCCGTGCGGCTGCGCGTAGCGTCGGTCGCCCGCTTCGTCGAACAAGCCAATATCGACGTCCTCTGCCTGCAGGAAACCAAAGTCGCCAACGAGCTGTTTCCTATGGAGGCGTTTGCGGTGATGGGTCTGCCGCATGTCGAAATCCATGGCCAAAAAGGTTGGCACGGCGTGGCGACGGCGTCGCGTCTGCCGCTCGAACGGTTGGACTGTCCCGACCACTGCATGCATGGCCATCCGCGCGCGCTATCCGTGAAAGTCGCCGGCATCGAAGTACACAATCTCTATGTGCCGGCGGGCGGCGATATTCCGGACCCGGATGAAAATGACAAGTTTCGGCACAAGCTCGATTTCCTGGATCGCATGGGCGATTTTTATGCCGCGCGCGCCAGGAAAAGGTCCGCGCCGCCTTTGGTGCTGGTCGGCGATTTGAATGTGGCGCCCTTTGAATCCGATGTCTGGTCACACAAACAATTGCTGAAGATCGTCAGCCATACGCCCGAAGAGACCACCCGCCTCAATTCCATTCGGGAGCGCGGCAAGTTCACCGACGTGGTCCGCGCCGTCATGCCCGAACCCGAACGCATCTTCACCTGGTGGAGCTATCGTTCACCGGACTGGCAAAAGAACAATCGCGGCCGGCGGCTGGATCATATCTGGGCGACCGGCGCGGCGGCGGAAGCCGCAACATTACGCGGGCGCGATGGCATCGGCGTGCATGTGGACTGCCGGAATTGGGACCTGCCGTCAGATCATGTGCCGGTGACGGCGACTTTGGTGCTATAGGATTTATTCCGCCGCTTCGGCTGGCGTTTCGTACTTTTTCCAAATCGCTTTGTCGCCCATTTCCGCGATGAAAGCCGTGTGTGCGGCAAATTCTTCAGCCGACACGAGACTTGGCAAAGGCGTTGGACGGGGTTTGCGCGTCGCAGCGCGGGCGGCTTCTTCGGCGCTGACAATGCGATCGTCGAATAGCGCCAGTTTTTGTTCGCGCCCGCCGCTGAGTTCAAGATAAACGGCCGCCAAAAGCTGGCAGTCGATCAACGCGCCGTGTTTTACGCGTTCGTCGGTGTTGACCGAAAATCGTTTGCACAATGCGTTCAGCGACGCCGGCGCGCCCGGAAACATTTTGCGCGCCATTTCCAGCGTATCGATGAAGCGGTCCTTTTGCCAAATCTCTCTGTTCAGACGGGACAATTCCGCATTCAAAAAGCCACGGTCGAATTCGGAATTGTGCGCCACCAATTTCGCGTCGCCGACAAATTCCAGGAATTCATCGACAATCGAGGCGTGGCCGAAGACTGGAAAGTCCTTCAGAAACGATGCCGTCAATCCGTGTACGGCGATAACCTCGGCCGGAATGTCGCGCAGCGGATTGATGTAGCGCTGGAAGGTGACGCCGGTCGGCACCAGGTCCTGCAATTCAACGCAGGCGATTTCGACGATGCGATCATCGAAAACGCTGGTTCCGGTGGTTTCAGTGTCGAAAACGATCTGGCGGGTCATGAATGCGTCTTAGACTGCTTCGCGCGCGGCCGCCAGCCAGGCGCATTCATATGGTTGAGGATAGAAATGACCTGTTCGCGGGCGTCAGCTTCGCCGCGCGACGTATCCACAACATAGTCAGCCCCGGCGCGCTTTTCCCAATCCGGGGTCTGTTTTGAAATAATCGCGGCCAGCTTTTCATACGGCAGATTGGGGCGTTGCAAAGCGCGCTCGAGCTGCGTCTGGACCGGCGCGGAGCAGACAACGATAGTGTCGATACGGTCATCGCCGCCGCCCTCAAACAAAAGCGGAATATCGAGAACCGCGACGGGCGTGGTCGCCTTCGCCATGAATTGTTCGCGGCTGATGCGCACCAAAGGATGCACGATGGATTCGAGAAGACGCATCTGGTCCGGTTTTCCGATCACGCGCGCCGACAATTCTGCCCTGTCGATCGCGCCGTCTTTGGTCACCCCTGGAAATGCGGCTTCGACGGGCGCGACTGCCGCGCCGCCTTTCGCATAGAGCGCATGCACCGCAGCGTCAGCGTCATAGACGGCGCAACCTTGCTCCGCGAACAGCGCCAAGGTGGCGCTTTTGCCCATGCCGATCGAGCCGGTGAGGCCGATGATAATCATGGCTTCGCGGTGAGCTGCGCCAATGCAGCGGCGCGGCCGTTTTCAATATTTGGCTTGATCCCGAACCAAAGCTCAAAAGCGGCGGCGGCCTGATAGATCAGCATACCGAGGCCATCAACAGCGCGCGCGCCCTTGGCGGCGGCAGTTTTGAGAAATTGCGTTTCCAGCGGTTTGTAGACCAGATCAAAGGCGATCGCGTTCGCAGCGGCGGTCTCAATGGGCGCGTCAAAACGATCAACGTCATTCAGCCCAAGCGAGGTTGCGTTGACGATGAGACTGGCGCCTGCCGCCGCCGCGTCGCGATTCTCCCACGCATACGGAATAATACGCGCTTTCTCAGCGCAGCCCGTCAGCCCTTTTATCCGCGTCTCCGTCCGGTTGGCGATCGCGATCTCGGAAAATCCGGCCAAGTCCAAGGCGGCGACAATAGCGCGCGCCGATCCGCCGGCGCCGAGCAAGCAAGCGCGGCGCGCATCGCCGCGCCAGTCCGGCGTCGCCGCATCCAGCGCCATCATGAAACCGGAAGCATCCGTGTTGAACGCTTCAATGCGCCCGTTCTTAAAGCGCAAGGTGTTCGCCGCCCCGATGCGGCTCGCCAGATCGTCCCGCCAGTCCGCCGCCAAAAGCGAGGCTTCCTTGTGCGGAATCGTAACATTGGCGCCGGAAAGGCCGGCCGATGGCAAGGATCGGATCAGTGGCGCAGCGTCGTTCCGCGCAATACGCAGCGCAACATAAACCGCATCCAGATTTGCGTCCGCGATCCAGCGATTGTGAATCGCCGGCGACAAGGAATGCGTCACCGGATCGCCGAGCACGGCGAACACCGCCGAAGAACCACGAATGTTCATCGTGCAATCGCTCCGTGCTCTCTCAAGGCGCCGAGCACTTCGAACAGCGGCAAGCCGAGGATAGAGAAGTAATCGCCTTCGATGCGCGAAAACAAACGAACGCCTTCATTCTCCAATTGATAACAACCGACGCTCGACAACGCCGCTTCGCCGCAGCGCGCGAGATAATCGTCGAGATAATCGGCGCTGAAGTCGTACATCCACAGACGCGCGATTGCGGTTGAGCGCCAGATCGGTTCACCGTCTTTGGCGATGACCACGCCGGACTGCAATTGATGTTCCTTGCCGCGCATCGCCCACAAACGGTCACGCGCTTCTTTGAGGTCGGCGGCTTTGTCCATTGCTGCGCCTTCAAACGCCAGGATCTGGTCCGCGCCAATCACGAAGCCACGGTTTGTCTTGGCGACCGAAAGGCATTTGGCTTCGGCCAATGCAGCGGCTTGCTGTAAAGATGTGAGGCCTTGGTCGCGCAATCCGACCTTCAGTTCTTCTTCGTCGACCGGCGGACTAATGGCGACGAAATCCAAGCCAGCAGCGCGCATCAAGGTCGCGCGCACTTTACTGCCCGACGCCAAAATTATCGGCGCGCTCATATCCGGCGCCGCTCCGTCAGCAGGTTCAGGATCAGCGCGGCCGTTTCTTCGATAGAACGGCGCGTAACGTCCACCATCGGCCAATTGTGTTTTGCGCACAATTTGGCCGCGTAGAGCAGTTCCGATGCAACGCGGTCTTCGTTCGCATATTCGTCGGACAGGGATTCCTTCCAGGCGCGCAAGCGCGCACGCCGCACGTCGGCCAGCCGCTCGGTCGTGACTTTCAGGCCGACGACAAGGGGTCGCTTCAGGTTTTCCAATTCGGGCGGGACCGGCAAATCCGGGACCAGCGGAATATTGGCGGCGCGAATGCCCCGGTGCGCCAGATAGATGCAGGTCGGCGTCTTGGACACGCGGCTGACGCCCAGGACGACGACGTCCGCGTCTTCCAGATCATCCAGGCCGTGCCCGTCATCATGCGCCAGCGTGAAGTTCATCGCGTCGACCCGCTGGAAATATTCGGGGTCCAAAGCGTGCTGCGCGCCGGTGCGGTGGGATAGCTCGACGCCCAGATAGCGCTGCAGCAATTCCAGCACCGGATCGAGAACCGGTACGGTTGGACAGCCGATCTCGCGGCAACGCCGCTCCAGCGCGCTGCGCAATTCGGTGTCGGCGATGGTGAACATGACCACGCCGGGCGCCGCTTCAATTTCCCGTAATACGCGGTCGAGCTGCTTGTGCGAGCGCACCAGGTAATAAGAGTGCTCAAGCGGCGCGACGTTTTCAAACTGTGAGCACGCCGCGCGCATGACGCCGGACAGCGTCTCTCCGGTGGAGTCGGAGATCAGGTGCACATTGAAATAGACGGCCGGTTTATCGGTTTTTTGCATGCGGACTTCGTGCGCAAAACAGCGAGAAATCGCTGTGCCTAAATGGTGATAACTTTGCCTGCTGAAAACGCCAGGGTGTTTGCCGCACTTTCGCCCGATTTACCCGTGGGTTTCTCAACAGGCCTCTCCGCAACGCAGCATATTTCAGCACATGCGGACAAATCTGTCATAAACCGATCCGCGTAACGAAAACTCTTGGACCGGCTTGGCGTTTTTAAAAGTGGCCCGAATGTGGCAAAAGTGTGTAAGCGTATGGCAAAACCGGCGGCTGGTCGGCGCAGCCAAAAGCTATACCCATTTCCCACAGCCCCTAATTCCTTATTCCTTCTAAATATATATCTAAATTAAAAGAAGTTGATGGGCGAACAACCTTCCTTCCTGCGGGTCTTGGCCGGCGAAAAGCAGCCAGTGCCGCCAATATGGCTGATGCGTCAGGCTGGACGCTATTTGCCAGAATATCGCGAATTGCGGTCCCGGTCGCGCAGCTTTCTGGATTTTTGCTATGCGCCCTCGATGGCGTCGGAAGCTACGTTGCAGCCGATCCGGCGCTTCGGCTTCGATGCGGCGATCATCTTTTCGGATATTTTGGTCGTGCCGGACGCTTTGGGCCGCAAAGTCTGGTTCGTCGAAAATGAAGGCCCGAAGTTAGAACCGATCGCGGCGGATCAAATCGCCAGTCTGGACGATTCCGATCTGGCCGCCCGCATGGCGCCGGTCTACGAGGCCATTGAACGCACCAAGGCGGCTTTGCCGGCCAATGTGCCTCTGATCGGCTTTTGCGGCGCGCCCTGGACCTTGGCGACCTACATGATCAAGGGATCAGGCGGCGACAAAACGCCGGTTAGGGTCTTTGCGCATCAGCACCCAAAGGAATTTGACGCGCTGATGGATGTGCTGGCCAAAGCCTGCGCACAGCATCTCGCGCTGCAGGTCAAGGCCGGCGTCGATGCGGTGCAGATTTTCGAATCTTGGGCCGAGGGTTTGGATTCAGCGTTGTTCGAACGGGCGGTGACGCGACCGACGCAAAAACTGTTGGCCTATTTTCGCGCGAAATGCCCAGCTGCGCCGGTGATCAGTTTTCCGCGTGCAGCGGGCGGCCATCTTCGGAAGTTTCTGCAAGCGGTTGAGGTCGACGCCGTCGGTATTGATTTCAGCCTGCCGGCTGAACAGATCAATGAATTGTTGCCGCCGAATTTGCCGGCGCAGGGGCGCATCGATCCGGCGACTCTTGTGGCTGGCGGCGCTGCATTGGACGCAGCGATTGATGAAACGCTGGCGGCGATGGCGGATCGTCCCCATATTTTCAATCTCGGCCATGGCATTTTGCCCAGCACACCGATTGCGCACGTTGAGCATATGATAAAACGGGTGCGGGAGAACGCGCGTTGAGTGAGTCTGGGCGGGTCGGCGTTGTTCTGTGTAATTTGGGGGGACCGGATTCGCTGGCGGCCGTTGAACCCTATCTGTTCAATCTGTTCAACGATCCCGCGATTATCGGCGTCCCCGCCCCAATCCGTTGGCTGATCGCGAAAAGCATCTCCAAGTCTCGCCGCAAAAAAGCACAAGCCAACTATGCCAAGATGGGCGGCGCATCGCCGATTTTGGCTGAGACCAAACGCCAGGCCGAAGCTTTGGAAGCCTTGTTGGCGGGACGGCCTACTTTCGCCGCCGCGCGTCCGAAAGTCGTGATCGCCATGCGGCATTGGAAGCCGTTCGCCGAAGACGCCGCCGCTGAGTTGCTGGCGGCGGGGGTCAGCAGTGCGATCGTTTTGCCGCTCTATCCGCAATATTCCAGCACCACGACAGGCTCGGCCTTGGCGGAATGGTCGAGCGTTTGGAACCGGCCTTACCGCGCGGTGTGCTGCTATCCGACTTTGGAAGGCGTTACGCGCGGCTACGCGGAATCCATTTTGGAAACTTGGCGGAATGGCGGCGCGCCGAACAATGTGCGCGTACTGTTTTCGGCGCACGGCCTGCCTGAGACGATCGTCGCCAAAGGCGACCCCTACCAAAAGCAGTGCGAAGCGACCGCCGCCGCCATCAGCGCCCATCTGCCGAAACCCTGGCGCACGCAATTATGCTTTCAGTCGCGCGTCGGTCCTATGAAATGGATCGGCCCCACCACCGAGGAATGTATCGAAGCGGCTGGCGCGGACAAAGCGCCGGTGCTGGTCTGTCCGATTGCTTTTGTCTCCGAGCATGTGGAGACGCTGGTCGACCTGGATTTGGACTGCGCCGCCTTGGCTAAGAAATCCGGCGTGCCGATTTATTTGCGAGCGCCAGCGCTAGGCATTCGCGAGGCGTTTTTGCATGGCTTGGCGGACCTGGTCGAAGCCAGTTTGAAGCGCTCATGCGGCGTTGCGGTGGGCGTGGAAAAAGTCTGTGGCGGCGCCAAACTCTGCCCGCGCAATTCCGCTACGCTTGCGTTGGCCTAAGAGAGGCGCGGGATGCTCTACGATCTCCTTCGGGGTCTGCACCTCATCGCCGTGATCGCCTGGATCGCCGGCATGCTGATGCTGCCGCGTTATTTCGTGCATCACTTTTCCGCGCCGCCCGGCAGCGAATGGGACGAACGGCTGAAAAGCTCGGAAGCCCGGCTGCTGCGCATCATCATCAATCCCGCCATGACTTTGGCGCTGATTTTCGGTGGCATCCTGATCTGGCAGGGGTTGCAGCAGGGCCGCTATCCCTGGCCATTTGATCTCTGGCTTTGGGCCAAGCTGGTGTTGGTGACGGCCCTGTTCGGCTTGCACGGCATATTTTCGGCTGCCCGGCGCAAATTTGCCCAGGGTGAGCGGCCAAAAACCGAGCGCTATTGGCGAATGATGAACGAAGCGCCGTTTATCCTCGCCATCTTGATTGTGCTGCTGGCGACCGTCGAGCCGCGTTGATCGGGGCGCTGAACGTGACGCGGCAGTGAAAAGCACCGGCTGGACCTAGGCCCGCTTGACCGCCCCGGTTAAAAGGGCTTATCGGACATATCCCTCCTGTTTTCGGCGCGAGCCCTGCTCCCCGTCGGCGTTTCCGGGTTTGCGCTCACCGCGCCCTG
>JBEVJO010000413.1:0-8559 GCA_040510175.1 Caulobacterales bacterium | reverse complement strand
GAATGCAGGGGTGTTCGGCCGGCTGGCGGGTCAATCGGCGGGTGAAGAAGCTTTGGAAAATGGCGCGCGCCAAAAGCGGCCGGACTGAGACTTGAGACGGCGCGCTTATGCCGCCGTCTGCTGCGACAACGTGCTGACGCCGTCGTTCAAGCGCACCAGCGTTTTGCCCGTCGTCTCGCCGGACATCAGGCGAATGAAGGCGCCGGGCGCGCTCTCAAGGCCGGTGGACACATTCTCCGTCGCGATCAATTGGCCCGACTTCACCCAAGCCGCCAACTGCGTTTCTGCTTCGTGCAGCATGTCGGTTGCTTCATAAGCGAGGAAGCCGCGCATGGTGATGCGATTGACAAGAACCTGCCAAAGATTGCGGATCGGGTAGGGCTCGGTCTGATGGTTGTAGTTTGAAACCATGCCGCACACGGCGATGCGGCCGAATGCCTTCATCTGCGGCAGCACGGCGTCGAGCACCTTGCCGCCGACATTGTCGAAATACAGATCGATTCCGTTTGGAAAGATGTTCCGGATCGCGGCGTCGAGATCCTGCGCGCGGTAATTGATCGCTGCGTGCATACCGAGGTGTTGCGTGACGATCTCGGCTTTTTCCTCGGAGCCCACCACGCCCACGGCGCGGCAGCCGCTCAGTTTTGCGATTTGCCCGGCGACGCTGCCGACGGCGCCCGCGGCGGCGCTGATCAGAACCTCGTCGCCCGCGCGCATCTCGCCATACTTCTTCAGCCCGACATAGGCGGTAATCCCCGACCAGCCGATGGCGCCCATATAAGCAGTGAGCGGCAGGGACGGATCGACGTTCACATTTTCGAAGCCGACGCTGCTGGGATTGAGAACGGAATATTCCTCCCAGCCGATAAAGCCGCGTCCGTAGTCGCCCTCCTTGAAGGCCGGATTGCGCGACTGCGCTACACGGCCAAAAACCATGGTCGGGATCAGGCCGCCTATTTTGACCGGCGGCAAATAGCTTTGCACGTCGTCCAGCATCCCGCGCACCCCCGGATCGATCGCAAAAACGAGGTTCTGCAACAGCACTTCGCCGTCGCTGAGCTCCGGCACGGCCGCTTCCGTGAGCGAAAAATCCTGCGGCTTCGGAGCGCCGCTGGGCCGTGCGGCCAGAACAATACGGCGATTGCGCATGCGATGATCTTTCTGCTGCTGCGGCTTGTGGCGCGCATCCAAGGCCGCGGAAGGCTTTCATAAATCCGGCGCCGGGAAGACTGGCGAATCCATTAGGGTTTCCGTTGCGCGCGCGACCGTGGCGTTCCAAAGTGCGCCCAAGGCCGTGCGATGTTGGCCGATTGGGAGGCGCGATCATGGAATTTCGTCGGCTGGGCCGGACTGGCCTGCAGGTATCGGCGTTGAGCTTCGGCGCCATGACCTTTGGCGGCGGCAAGGGTTTCGGCGACGTCGGCAATACCGGCGTGGCGGAGGCGCAGACCTTGACCGGGCTTTGCATCGACGCCGGGGTGAATCTCTTTGACACGGCGGACGTCTATTCGCAGGGCCAGTCCGAAGAGATTCTGGGCAAGGCGCTCGGGAATAAGCGGAAGGACGTGCTGATCGCCACCAAGGCGTTTGGACAAATGCGGCCCGGCCCGAACGGCTTGGGCGCTTCCCGCCAGCACCTTACGACCGCCTGCGAAGACAGCCTGCGCCGCTTGGGCACGGACTATATCGACCTCTATCAAATTCATTTGTTCGATGAGTTGGTTCCCATCGAAGAAACCCTGCGCGCCTGCGACGATCTCGTGCGAGCCGGCAAAGTGCGATACATTGGCGTCTCCAATTTTACCGCCTCGCAATTGATGAAGTCCCTGATGCTGTCAGAGCGCCAGGGCTTGGAGCGCATCGCGTCGCAGCAGATTTATTATTCGCTGGCGTCGCGCGAAGCCGAATGGGAATTGTTGCGCGTCAGCCGCGACGAAGAGGTGGGCGTCTTGGTCTGGAGCCCGCTTGCATTCGGCGCCTTATCCGGCAAATTCCGGCGCGGCGGCAATTCCAATGAAGGCCGGGCCAGCGTCATGGGCGCCCCCGGCGGCGCGAAGGTTGAAGATGTCTACGACATCGTTGATGCGCTTGACGCCATCGCCAAAGAGCGTGGCGCCACGATTGCGCAAGTTGCGCTGAACTACATTCTCCACAAGCCGCAAGTGACCTCGGTGCTGATCGGCGCGCGCAATGAAACACAGTTGAAAGATAATTTGGCTGCGGCCGCATGGCGGCTTACGGCCGACGAGGTCGCGCGCTTGGACAAGGTCAGTCACAGGCCATTGCCGTATCCGTACTGGCATCAGGCAACCTATGGCGCCGCGCGCAATCCTTATTATGTGGCGCTCGCCGGCGCCGCGGACGATTGAGGCGCGGCGCGCCGTGACAGATTGAAGACGGCCCTCTATAAGCGCGCTCACGCGCCGGATTGGCGCTTTTTGTTTTGTTTGGGCGCCTCGCGCCCGTTTTAGCGGAGCGCTTATGGCGGCGCATCTTCACCGCGGCGATCTGCCGGCCGGTATGAGTTTTCCCAATGGCGTTGCCGTAGATACGGAAACTATGGGCCTGCGCTTGCGACGGGATCCATTATGTGTGGTGCAATTGTCGGCTGGCGACGGCGACGCCCATATCGTTCAGCTTCAACGCGACAGCTATGACGCCCCCAATCTCAAGGCGCTGCTGGCTGACCCAGCGATCGAGAAAATCTTTCATTTCGCCCGTTTCGATCTCGGCATGATCCGTCTGCATCTCGGCGTGGATTGCCGTCCGGTCTACTGCACCAAGATCGCGTCGCGCCTGGTCCGCACCTACACCGATCGCCACGGTTTGAAGGATCTGACTAAGGAAGTTTTGGGCCACGACCTTAAAAAGGAACAGCAAAGTTCGGACTGGGGCGCGGCGGACCTGACCGAAGCGCAGCTGGCTTATGCGGCCTCCGATGTCCTGCATCTGCACGATCTGCGTGCCAAGCTGGACAAGATGTTGGAGCGTGAGGGGCGCAAGGAACTGGCCCGCGCCTGCTTCGACTTTCTGCCGACGCGCGCCGCCTTGGATTTGGCGGGCTGGTCGGAAGAAGACATTTTCGCGCACGCCTGATCGTCGCGCCGGCGGCGTTTGATCTGCCATAAGTTGCCACGCCGCCACATTTTTGTGTCAGCGGCGTGCGCTATTGCTTTTGGCTGGCGTGCGTCGCTTGCGCCTCCTATTGGGATCGCGCGATGTATCCGCCCGCAGCCGACGGATTGGGCCAACGGCCGCGTAGAATATTTTATAAGACTTTGTTTCTGCGGGAAATTGAAACTCTGATCGGACTTTGAAAGGGGGAGGGCACAGAACATGACGCACTCCGCTTTGCTGGAGTTCTGGGAGCCAACGCGCCTGACGTCTCTGTCGGCGGCGCGCAACCGCGTGCAATTCATCCAGCGCCTGCGCAAGGTTATGCTAGGGATTTCAATATGCTGTGTCATATTGTTGTTGGGTTCGGCGATCCAGCGCGGCATGGACCGTGAAGCCCAGCGGCCTCGGGAGTTCGAGGCGGAAGACATCGTGCGCATGGTCAATCCGCGGTTTTCCGGCCGCAACGCCAAGGGCGAGCCCTATCAGGTGCTCGCCGCCACCGCGATGCGCCGGAAGCGGGAGCCGAATATCATCGATTTGGTTACACCGATTATGAAGGACGCTCACGGCGGCAGCCTGTCCAGCGCGACCGGCATCTACAATACCGAGACGAAGACCATTGAATTAACTGGAAAAGTTAACTTCAATGACAAATCCGGCTACAAGATGGACACCTCGAAGACGATCATCCTCCTTGCTGAGGATCGGGTCGTTGGACGCGCGGGCGTTTCGGGTCAAGGTCCGTTTGGCGACATACAGGCGAACAGCTATGAAGTTGAGAAGGCTGGACAATCCGTGGTGTTTAGCGGCGGGGTCCGGACGCGGTTGAAGGAGCGTGCGCCCAGTACGGCGCCGGAAGCGCCGACGATCAAGGGACGGACGGTCCAATGAGGGAGAATTTGATGTCGAGTCTGCGTCAAACTGCGGCTGCCGCTCTTGCGATCGCCGCCGCCTGCATCGCGGCGCCCGCGTCAGCGCAGATCGGCAAATCCGGCGGCCCGGTGGATATTGAATCGGATTCGCTACAGGTGGTGGACGCGGAACGCAAAGCGGTCTTCTCGGGCAATGTCGACGCGCAGCAGGGCGACTCGCGTCTGAAATCGCGGCGCCTGACGGTCTATTTCGGCGCCAAAAAGGCGAACGCCACGGGGAACTCCACGGGCGACGCGCTTGGCGCCAGCTTCGGCGAGATCGATAAGCTCTTGGCCGAAGGCGACGTTTTGTATCTGACGCCGACGGAACGCGCGCGCGGTGACACAGGTGTTTACGAAATGAAAACGGACACCATCACGCTGACCGGCGGCGTCATCGTTACGCGCGGCGATAACGTCATCAAGGGTGACCGTATGGTGATCGAGGTCTCCAGCGGCAAAACGACCATTACCTCCAACGCGCGCAGCACGACGGGCAAACCGCCGCGAGTGCGCGGCGTCTTCCAGCCGTCCAGCAAACCAACAGCCGCGCCCGCCGCGACAGCGCCATCGGCGCCTGCGGCGCAATAAGCGCGCTCACCTGGACCGCATTCTTACGGAAAACCGGTAGCGACTTTTCCGGAATGCGGTCTAGCTTCACGGAACTTTAAGCGAGGTCGGGTCCTATGAGTGCAGAGACGGCGATGCAGGAAGATGTTGTGACCACTGCGGCCGACGAAGGATTGCTGGTTCAGAATATCGGCAAGTCTTTTCGCGGCAGACCAGTGGTCCGGGGCGTCAATCTGCGGCTGCGCCGGGGTGAAGTGGCGGGATTGCTTGGGCCGAACGGCGCCGGCAAGACCACGTGCTTCTATATGGTGACAGGACTTATCTCGGTGGATTACGGGTCCATTCATATGGACGGAGAGGACGTCACGGCGCAGCCGATGTATCAGCGCGCGCGCCTGGGCCTTGGATATCTACCGCAGGAGCCATCCATTTTCCGCGGCCTGACGGTCGAAGAAAATGTAATGTGCGTCGTCGAACTCGTCGAAAACAACAAAGCCAAGCAGCGCGAAATGTGCGACGCGCTGATGCTCGAACTCGGCGTCGAAAAATTGCGGCACCAGCGCGCCACGTCCTTGTCGGGCGGTGAGCGCCGCCGCGTCGAAATCGCGCGCGCTCTGGCGACGCGCCCAAGCTTCATGTTGTTGGACGAACCTTTCGCAGGCATCGACCCCAAAGCGATCGACGACATCCGTGAACTGATTCTTTATCTCAAGGGCCGCGGCATCGGTATCTTGATCACCGATCACAATGTTCGCGAAACGCTCGAAATCGTGGACCGCGCCTCCATCATTTATGAAGGCCAGGTTCTGTTCGAAGGTTCGCCGGACGAAGTCACATCCAACGAAGACGTGCGCCGGGTTTATCTCGGCGAGCGCTATTCGGCGTAAGGGAATCCATGGCGATTGGTCCAAAGCTAGAGCTTCGGCAGGGCCAATCTCTGGTCATGACGCCGCAATTGCAGCAGGCGATCAAGCTGCTGCAATTGTCGAATTTGGAACTCGCCGAATATATCGAAGAAGAGCTTGAACGAAATCCGCTGCTCGATCGCGTGGAGCCTGAGGGCGATGGCCCGGGCGCGGAAACCATGTCCGACGCTGGCGATACGCGCGGCGAATACGAAGAGATTTCACTCTCCGACGGCGCCGCTATCGGCAATGCTGAAAGCGCCATCGATTCCGATCCTGACACTTTATACGGCGCGGATGATTCTCCGTCCGAAATGCAAGCGATGCAGGCCGGCGGCGCCGTCGACTGGTCGCGCGCGTCCGGCTCTTCCGTTGAGTTTGGCGAAGAACTCGAAGGCGCCCTGACGCGCGAGATTTCGCTGCAGGAACATTTGGACCAGCAGCTCGGCATTGCGTTCCCCGGCGCCGCGGATCGCATGATCGGCGCGGCTCTGATCGATCAGGTCGACGAGATGGGCTATTGCCGCGTCGATGTCGCCGAAGTCGCGGCGCGCCTTGGCGCCTCCGTTTCGGATGTCGAACGCGTTTTGAACTTGACGCAGCGCTTCGAGCCGACCGGCATCATGGCGCGCGATCTGAAAGAGTGTCTCGCCATTCAATTGGCGGAGCTAAATCGCCTGGATCCCGCCATGGCGAAGTTGCTCGATCATCTGGACCTCGTCGCCAAGCGCGAATTCTCAAAGCTCGAAGGTCTGTGCGGCGTCGATCGCGCCGACATCGAAGACATGCTGTTGGAAGTCCGCGCGCTCAATCCGCGTCCGGCCTCCGAATTCGGCGGCGCACCGGCGCAGCCGGTGATCCCCGACGTCTATGTGCGCGAAGCGCCGGGCGGCGGCTGGACCGTAGAATTAAATTCCGACACCCTGCCGCGCGTGCTGATGAACCAGCGCTATTTCGCCGAAGTGTCGAGCCGCACGAAATCCGATAAGGAACGCGTCTATGTCGCCGAGTGCGCACAGAATGCGTCTTGGCTGATCAAGAGCCTCGACCAGCGCGCGCGAACAATTCTCAAAGTCGGCCGCGAAATCGTGCGCCAGCAGGACGCCTTCTTTGCTTTCGGCGTCCGGCATTTGCGGCCAATGAATTTGAAGGTCGTCGCCCAGGCGATCGAGATGCACGAATCGACCGTCTCGCGCGTTACATCGAACAAATATATGTCGACCCCGCGCGGCGTTTTTGAGCTGAAATACTTCTTCTCGGCTGCGATCGCCTCCACCGATGGGGGGGAAGCGCATTCCGCCGAGTCGGTGCGTCACAGGATTAAGGCGCTAATTGATGCAGAGTCCGCAGACGAGGTCTTGTCTGACGACCGAATAGTGGAAATATTACAAGAGGCGGGTGTCGAGATTGCCCGCCGGACCGTGGCTAAGTACCGTGAGGCGATGCGCATTCCGTCCTCCGTGGAGCGCCGTCGGCTCATGGCGCGATAGCGCCAGTTTTTTGGCGGCCAGCGGTCCGGATAGAAGCGCCTCCGGCCAGAAAGGCTGCGTAATCAAATGACTTCAAACGCCATCCAAGTATCCGGCTTGCACGTTGCAGTCGGCGATGCCCTGCGTTCGCGTATTACCGAAGAATTAACCAGCGCGGTCGACAAGTATTTTGGCCGTTCGGCTGAAGCCAATGTGACTGTGGGTAAAGAAGGTCACGGCTTCGAAGTGGATTGTATGGTTCGCCTGCCGTCTGGAATCGCTTTACAGGCGCAGGGATTCGGCTCCGACGCGCACGGAGCGTGGGATGACGCTCTGGAGAAGTTCCAGACTCGCATTCGCAAATATAAGGGACGTTTACGCAACCATCATAACGGCGCCAGGGACGCGTTGCCGGCGGAATCGGCGGCCTCGTTCGTGCTGCAATCGGTGGGTGACGACCATGAAGTGGACGGGGCGCTGATGAATGGCGACGCGTCTGAACATCCGGTGGTCGTCGCCGAAACGACCGTGGACGTCAAAACCATGACCGTTTCGATGGCAGTTTTGCAGCTGGAGTTATTGGAAAGCCCTGCATTGATGTTTCGTAATGCAGCCCACGGGGGACTCGGCATGGTGTATCGCCGCGCGGATGGGCATATAGGCTGGATAGATCCAGAAAGATCGCGTTCAAGGAACTAATACGGACCTTCGTCCGTTGGGAGCCGAATTCAGGGCCAATGTCTGATCTTTCCGATCTTCTAAAACCCACTTCGGTGATCCCGAAGCTGCGCGCCGCCGACCGCGAACAGGTCTTAAGCTCGTTGGCGGATGCGGCGGCCAAGGCGTCGGGTCTTGACGCGCGCGTCATTTATGACGCCGTACAGGAACGCGAAAAGTTGGGCGGCACCGGGGTCGGCGAAGGCGTCGCCATTCCGCACGCCCGGGTCGAGGGACTGGAAGCGCCGCTTGGCGTGTTCGCCCGGCTTGAAGCGCCGGTGGATTTTGAAGCCGCGGATGAAGCTCCGGCCGATCTGGTGTTCTTGCTGCTGTCGCCGAAGGAAGCCGGCGCTGATCACTTAAAGGCCCTGGCCGCCATCGCCCGGACCCTGAAAAAAGCCGAACTGCGGGATGCTCTGCGCGCCGCGCCCAGCAAGGAAGCGATCGGCATTCTGTTATCGCCGAAAGTGACCACCGACGCCGTTTAGAGGCGTCTTCGGATAATTGGCCGGTGGGTTTGCGAGTTTCTTACAGAACTCGACCGGCCGCGATTGCGAGTGACTAGCAAATGCATTAGTGATCCCGGCCGGCATAACGCCACTGGGGACTGACATGAGCGCACTCGCGCGGCTCCGAAAATTTTGGCTCGACGTGCATTTGTGGCTGGGCGTGGGGCTGTTTATCCCCGTCGTTCTGCTCGGTCTCTCCGGCGCGGTGCTGGTCTTTCACGACGAGTTGGAGCGCGCGCTGCATCCGCAGCGTTACGCGGTGACCGCCGGCCACGAATTGCCGCCTTCCGCTTTCATTCTAGCGGCCAAACCAGCGCTCGGCGACAGCTTCCAGATCAGCGCGGTGCAGTTTCCGCTGCAC
>JBEVJO010000412.1:0-3126 GCA_040510175.1 Caulobacterales bacterium | reverse complement strand
TGCAAAATCACCGAGCCTTTTTCCGAGCGCGTCACGCAGGCGATCGGCGCCTTCACGGCCTTCAAAGCGTCGGCGAAACTTTCTGTCTCATAGAGCGATTTGATCTCGCCTTCATTGGCGAACAGGATGTCGACGTGATGCTCCACCAAGTGCCGGAAGGAATCGCGGTGGCGATCGACGCAGAACGCATCGGATAAAGACAGCGCCACCTTTCGCCCCGCTGCTTTGGCGTACTCCGCCGCTTGCACGAAGGCGGCCTTGGCTTCGTCGCGGTCAAACAAATAGCCTTCCAGAAATGTGATCGCCGAGGCTTGGATCAAATCCTTGTCGAGATCGGCCTTTGTCATAAAGGGCGAGCAGCCCAGAAACGTATTCATTGACCGTTGCGCATCGGGCGTCACCACGATGATGCAGCGTGCCGTGGCCGGGCCGCATTCGTGCGGCGGCGTGCGATATTCGACGCCGAGTTTTTGGATGTCGGCGCGGAAAGCCTCGCCCAGGGAATCCTTGGCGACCTTGCCGATATACGCGGCCTTGCCGCCGAAGCTGCCGATGCCGGCGATGGAATTGGCGCCCGAACCGCCGGAGCTTTGCTGCGCGCCGGGAAGGGCCTTGGTCAAAGCGTCGGCGCGGTCGCCGTCAATCAGCGTCATGCCGCCTTTGGCGATATCCTGCGCCGCCAGAAAAGCGTCGGATTCGGTCGCGATCATATCCACGATCGCATTGCCCACGCCGCAAACGTCAAAACGGGCCGCTGCCATGCAAAATCTCCTCAAGCCGCCGGTGTCATGCCCACGGAAGGCGGTGCGTGCAAGCGTTGCGTGTCAGGCTCAAACCGGGGAAACTGCCGCCATGAATTTAAAGCGCTTCTTTCACCCGCCTTTCTTCGCTGTCGCTGTCGCTGCGGCTTTGGCGTTGTCCGCCTGCGCGTCCAGTACAACAGGGCAGATCGGGCCTAGCACGGGGCCCATTGGCGGCCCGGTCAGCGCCTATAGCGGGCCCTTGGCGGGCGCCAGTCCGGCGCAGGTGCAATCGCAGTTGGGCAAACCGAATATCGTGCGCGACGAAGGCAATGGCGCGCTCTGGACGTATCGCTTTCCGACCTGCGCCTTGATGGTCGGCTTCACTGGTCCAAATTCAGGCCGGCGCGTCACCGCGGTCGAGCCGGGGCCGCGCGAGGCTGGCCAATCGACGCCATCGCGCGAAGCCTGCATCGCCGAGGCGCGGCGCTAAGCCTTCACCGCCTTCTTCTTCGCCGGCGGTTTGCGCGGCGCCACAGGCTTGCCGGTTTTCGCGACTTTGACCGCCTCGCCCGGCGGCGGGGTTTTTGGCTCAAACGGGCAGAGGTCGGCGATCACGCAAGCATAACAGCGCGGCTTGATGGCGACGCAGGTATAGCGGCCATGCAGGATCAGCCAGTGATGCGCGCCATGCTTGAAGCGCTCCGGCACGACGCGCTCCAGCCCTAGTTCCACTTGTAAAGGATTGGCGCCCGGCGCGATGCCCGTGCGGTTGGAGACGCGGAAGACGTGGGTGTCGACCGCCATCGTGTGTTCGCCGAAGGCCTCGTTCAGCACGACGTTTGCGGTCTTGCGGCCGACGCCTGGCAGGCTTTCCAATTCCTCGCGCGTTTTCGGCACTTCGCCGCCGAATTCGTCGATCAGCTTTCGCGACAACGCTAAAACGTTCTTCGCCTTGTTGCGGTAGAGGCCGATCGTCTTGACGTAATCGCGGATTTTATCCTCGCCCAGCTTCACCATTTTCTGCGGCGTGTCGGCGGCGGCAAACAGCGCCTTGGTGGCCTTGTTCACCCCGACATCCGTGGCTTGCGCCGATAACGCGACGGCGACGACCAAAGTGAATGGGTTTGTGTAATTCAACTCGGTTTTGGGTTCGGGGCGGGACGCGGCCAAACGCTCAAACATTAGCTCGACATTTGCCGCGACTTTACGCGGCCGGCGAGGTTTTGCGGCAGGTTTGGGCATGGCTCAAATTGCTGTCATCGATGGATGGCCGAACGGCTGTGGAGCGTTATATTTGAACGTATGAGCCCGCGCTTGGAAATGTTGGGCGCCGCCTTACCCGTCCGCGGCCCCCTCCAAATGGACGCAGTCCTGCGCCCAAACCGTTCGCTTAGCCCGCGCGGCTTCAACCGGATCATGCTGGGGCTTGGGACGCTCAGCTTCGGCGTCGGGCTGGTGTTTTTGCTGCACGGCGCCTGGCCGGTGATGGGTTTTTTCGGGCTGGAAGTGCTGGTTGTCTGGATCGCGTTTCGCGTTTCTTACAAGCAGGGCAAGTTGGTCGAACGCGTGCGGGTGCCGCCGGCCTTGATTCACATCGAGCGCGTCGCGCCGAACGGGCAGGCGCGCTATTGGGCCGTCAATCCGATCTGGGCGCGGGTCGAGCATGAAAAGAAGGGCCCGAACGCCGACGCGGTGCGCCTCATCGGCGGCGATGGCCGCGTGGCTTTGGGCCGCTTCCTGGCGCCGGAAGAGCGGGTGAGTTTTGCCTCCGCTTTGCGTACTGCGATCTTCAAGGCCAAGCGCAATTGCGCGGAGCTCGATTAAACGCCCAGCACTTGCGCCATCGAGTAAAGGCCCGGCGGTTTGCCGTGCACCCAGCGCGCAGCGGCCAATGCGCCCTTGGCGAAGATCGAGCGATCCGCCGCATGGTGCGACAGTTTGACGATTTCCGAATCCGACACGAACGCCACGTCGTGGTCGCCGACAATGCCGCCGCCGCGCACCACGGCAAAACCGATGCCGCCTTTGGGACGAGGGCCGGTGAGCCCGTCGCGGGCCGGAATTTTGGCGGCGTTCAAATCGACCCCTCGGCCTTCCGCCGCCGCATGGCCGAGCAGCAAAGCCGTGCCGGAGGGCGCATCCACTTTGCGGCGGTGATGCGCTTCATAGATTTCGATGTCCCAGTCCTCGCCCAAACGGGCGGCGGCCTGGCGCGCGAGCGCGGCGAGCAAATTCACGCCGAGGCTCATATTGCCGCTTTTCAGGATGGCGCTTTTCTTGGCTGCTTCGGCGATCTCCGCTTCGTGTTCGGCCTCGAAGCCCGTGGCGCCGATGACGAAAGCGAGCCCGCTTCCGGCGAGCGCCGTTGCTGTCGCGGCTGCGG
>JBEVJO010000411.1:0-4483 GCA_040510175.1 Caulobacterales bacterium | reverse complement strand
CTATTCGGGCAACAATCGCACCCATATGATCCGCATTCCCGAAGGCAATCGTTTTGAACTGCGTCTCGCCGACGGCGCGACCAATCCGTATTTGCTACAGGCGGCGATTCTGGCGGCGGGTCTGGACGGCATGAAAAACGCGCGCGATCCCGGCAAGCGGCTGGACATCAATATGTACACCGACGGCCATACCGTGCCCGACGCAAAGAAACTGCCGTTGAATTTATTGGACGCGTTGCGCGCGATGGAGGCCTCGCCGATTTTGGCTGCGGCCTTCGAGGATTTCGTGCCATCCTATCTGAAGCTGAAGCGTGAAGAGTGGAATTCTTATGCAAGCCACCTTACGGACTGGGAACGCCGCGCGACCTTGGATTGCTGAGATCACACGATGCGCTATTCAGCGCTAAGTCTGGCGTGGAACGCATTAAGCGGGCAGTCCGGCTGGAAACCAGCTTGGCGCGATGCGGCGCCGAAACCATCCTATGACGTGATCATTATCGGCGGCGGCGGCCATGGGTTGGCGACCGCCTATTTTCTCGCGCGCGAATTTGGAATCACAAACGTTGCGGTGCTGGAGCGCGGCTGGATCGGCGGCGGCAATGCCGGGCGCAACACCACGATCATCCGCTCCAATTATCTGCTCGACGGCAATATACCGTTCTACGAACTCTCGATGCAGCTCTGGGAGACAATGGAGCGCGATCTCAACTTCAATACGATGGTGAGCCAGCGCGGTGTCTTGAACCTCTATCACTCTGACGGTCAGCGCGACGCTTACGCACGGCGCGGCAATGCGATGAGGCTGCATGGCGTCGACGCGGAATTGCTCGACGCCGAGGGCGTGCGGCGGATGGCGCCGTTCCTGAATTTCGACAATGCGCGCTTCCCGATCCAGGGCGGGTTGCTGCAAAAGCGGGGCGGCACGGCGCGGCATGACGCCGTTGTGTGGGGCTATGCGCGAGCGGCTTCGGATCGCGGCGTTGACATCATCCAGAATTGCGCAGTGACGGGATTTACGCATGGGGCGGACGGCGCAGTGATCGGCGTCGAAACCACGCGCGGTAAGATCGGCGCCAAGAAAATCGGCATGGCGGTGGCGGGCGCAAGCTCCACCGTCGCGGCCTTCGCAGGACTGCGCTTGCCGATCGAAAGCCATGTTTTGCAAGCCTTCGTCACCGAAGGCCTGAAGCCGATCATTCCGGGCGTCATCACCTATGGCGCCGGGCATTTTTATATCAGCCAGTCGGACAAGGGCGGGCTGGTCTTTGGCGGCGATATTGACGGCTATATGTCTTATGCGCAGCGCGGCAATCTGCCGGTGGTGGAGGATGTCTGCGAAGGCGGCATGTCGCTAATGCCGATGATCGGCCGGGCGCGTGTTTTGCGCAATTGGGGCGGCGTCATGGATATGAGTATGGACGGCTCGCCCATCATCGACAAAACGCCGGTGGAAGGGCTCTATCTCAATTCGGGCTGGTGCTATGGCGGCTTCAAGGCGACGCCGGCCTCCGGCTTTTGCTTCGCGCATCTGATTGCGCGCGACGCACCGCATGCCGCCGGCGCCGCCTATCGTTTGGATCGCTTTGCGACCGGCCATCTCATCGATGAGAAGGGCGCGGGCGCACAGGCGAATTTGCACTGATGCGGATTAGTTGTCCCTTCTGCGGATCCCGCGACATCAGCGAATTTGTTTCGCGCGGCGAGGCCAAAGCGTTCGATCCCGTAACGATGCAAGCCGATACGGCGTTCGATTTGATCCATTTGCGCGACAATCCGATCGGCCGCACGCGCGAATATTTTTATCACGCACAGGGCTGCCGGTCCTGGCTTGTCGTTGAACGCGACGTGCGGACGCACGAAATTTTCGCGGTGACCTTCGCAAACGAAAAGACGCAATCGTGACCGCGCAGCCGCTCAGACTTGCGGCCGGCGGCGGCGCCATCGATCGGACGCGCACGCTGCGTTTCACGTTCGATGGCGAAACCTATGAGGGCCATGCGGGCGACACTCTTGCGTCGGCGCTGCTGGCCAATGACGTCAAGCTTATCGGCCGGTCGTTCAAGTATCACCGGCCGCGCGGGCTTTTGACCGCAGGGTCGGAAGAGCCGAATGGGCTTGTGACCTTAGGCGAGGGCGAACAAAGCGAACCCAACGTGCGTGCAACGACCGCTATGCTCAGTGAAGGCCTCAAGGCTTTCAGCCAGAATAATTGGCCGTCGCTGAAATGGGATTTGCTCTCGGTCAATTCGGCGTTCGCACCGTTTCTGGCGGCGGGCTTCTACTACAAGACCTTCATGTGGCCGTCCGCTTTCTGGGAGAAGGTGTACGAACCGATCATCCGCCGTTCGGCGGGGCTGGGCGCCTTGAGTGGCGAGGCCGATCCCAGCTTTTATGATCGCAATCACGCGTTTTGCGATGTGTTGGTGATCGGCGCCGGACCGGCAGGGATATCGGCGGCTTTGATCGCGGCGCGCGCAGGTCTGCGCGTCATTCTGGCGGACGAACACCGGTGGTTCGGCGGACGGCTCTTGTCGGAAACACATTTGATCAATGGCGCGCCGGCGAACGATTGGGTGCATGCCAGCGTCAAAGAATTGTGCAAACTGCCCAACGTCACGTTCCTGCGCCGCACTGTGGTGTTCGGCCTTTATGACGGCGGCAATTTCGGCGCGCTGCAGACGCTCGCCGATGTCGATCCTGGCGGCGGCAAACCGAAGCAATGCTATTGGAAGATCGTCGCCAGAAGATCGATCCTCGCGACCGGCGCGCTGGAGCGGCCGATGGTGTTCGGCGGCAATGATCTGCCCGGCGTGATGCTGGCCTCCGCCGCGCAAACCTATGCGCATCGCTTTGGCGTCGCGCCGGGAAAGCGTGTTGCGGTCTATGCCTCCAGCGATAGCGGGCACGCGATGGCCGGCGAATTGGAGATGGCGGGGGTCAATGTGGTCGCTGTCGTTGACCCACGCGAAGCAATCGCCAAGTGCCGGACCAAGGCGCCGAAGTTCCTGAAGTCGCAGATCGCCAACGCGCATGGCGGCCAAAATGTGCGCAGCATCGATATCGTTGATTATTCCGGCGCGCGCAGTCGTATCGAGGTGGACGCGCTCTTGATGGCGGGCGGTTGGACGCCAAACATTGGTCTCGCCAGCCATCTGGGCGACCGGCCGAAATGGTCCGACCCCGAACGGCGGTTTCTGTTTCAAAGCCTCCCCGAAGGCATGCGCATCGCCGGCGCGGCGGCTGGGCGCTACACGCTGGCGCAAACGCTGTCGGATGGCGGCGCGATGGGCGCCGAAACGGTGCGCGCCTTGGGCCTGACGCCGCCGCCCATTCCGACAATGGACAGCAGCACCGAAACATCCGGCTTTGAACCGGCTTGGCGCACGATTGGCGCAAAGAAAAAAGCTTTCGTCGACTTCCAGAACGACGTGACGGCGGCGGATATCGCGCTGGCGGCGCAAGAAGGCTACAGCTCGATCGAGCACCTGAAGCGCTATACCACGCTTGGTATGGCGACGGATCAGGGAAAGTTTTCCAATCTGAACGGCGCCGCTTTGCTGGCGGATGCGAGCGGAAAAAGCCTCAGCGACCTTGGCGTCGTCATCGCGCGGCCGCCGCACCAGCCGGTGGCGATCGGCGCTTTCGCGGGCATGCATCGCGGCGAACATTTCCGGCCCGCGCGCCACACGCCGAGCCACGCCTTCGCCGAAGGACTCGGCGCGGTCTTTGTCGATGCGGGTGCTTGGCGGCGCGCGCAATATTATCCACGTGACGGCGAAGCCGATTGGCTCCAGACCGCCACGCGGGAAGTAAACACAGTGCGCTCCGCTGTCGGCGTTTGCGACGTATCAACCTTGGGCAAGATCGACGTGCAGGGCGCCGACGCGGCTGAATTTCTGGATCGCATCTACTGCAATACGATCTCGACGTTGAAGCCGGGCAAAGCGCGCTATGGCTTGATGTTGCGCGAAGACGCGCTTGTGCTGGATGACGGTACGGTCGCGCGGTTCGCCGATGACCGCTTTTTCGTCACCACCACGACCGTCAACGCGGGGCGCGTGATGCAGCATCTGGAATATTGCCGGCAGGTGCTTTGGCCGAATCTCGATGTGCAATTGTCGTCTGTCACGGAGCAATGGGCGCAGTTTGCAATCGCCGGACCGCAATCGCGCGCGCTGGCGGCGCGCATTCTTCCCGACATCGATCTGTCGAACGGCGCGTTTCCATATATGGCGGCGGCGGAGACCGCTTGGCGCGGCGCTCCGGCGCGCATCTACCGCCTCTCATTTTCCGGCGAACTGGCATTTGAGATCGGCGTGCCCAGCGTCTACGGTGACGCTTTCATGCGGGCGCTGATCTCGGCGGGGCAAGATCTCGGCGTCGCGCCGTACGGCACCGAAGCCATGGCGATCATGCGCATCGAAAAAGGCCATGCGGCAGGCGGCGAACTGAACGGCCAGGTGACGGCGGGAGATCTCGGTCT
>JBEVJO010000410.1:0-3458 GCA_040510175.1 Caulobacterales bacterium | reverse complement strand
AAAATCGAGATGCATTTTTTGCCGGACGTCTATGTCACCTGTGACGAATGCAAGGGCAAACGCTACAATCGAGAGACGCTGGACATTCTCTTCAAGGGCAAGTCGATCGCCGACGTGCTCGACATGACGGTAGAGGAGGGCGCGAAATTCTTCTCCGCCGTTCCGTCAATTCGCGACAAACTGGAGACGCTCGATCGCGTCGGCCTGGGCTATGTGAAAATCGGGCAACAGGCGACGACTTTATCCGGCGGCGAAGCGCAGCGCGTCAAACTCTCCAAGGAATTGTCCAAGCGCGCCACCGGCCGCACGCTTTACATCCTTGATGAGCCGACCACCGGTTTGCACTTCGAAGACGTCCGCAAATTGATGGAAGTGCTGCAGGAGCTGGTCGATAACGGCAACACGATCGTTGTTATCGAGCACAATCTGGATGTCATCAAAACCGCCGATTGGATTGTCGACCTTGGTCCCGAAGGCGGCGACGGCGGCGGCATGATCGTGGCGGCCGGTACGCCAGAGCAGGTGGCGCTCAATGCCGACAGCTGGACCGGACGCTATTTGAAAGAGACGCTGAAGCGCCACGAAGAGCGACGCGGTAAAAAGCGCGGAACGGCGCCGACACCCGTTAAGGTGGCGACCGGCCCGGCGCCCGTTAAACCGACCTTGGCCGACGCGCTGCCGCCGAAGAAGTCCGCCATAAAGGCGGCGTCGAAAGGGGCGAACGGCGCGCGCAAGAAAAAGAGCGCGACCGGTTAGGCCTATTTCTGGCGGATATAGCTGTCGCCGGCAAAGCCTGGCTCGCCCCGTGAGATTGCGTTGGACGCATCGATCGCGGCTTTGCGGAGCGCGTCATAGTTGGGGAACTTACAGGCGCTGTCTTCGGCGGTTGTCGTTGCGCCTGCGGCAATTGCGATCGCCTTGTCGGCGTCGTCACATTTGGGACGGTATTCGATGAAACCCGACGCGTTGGCCTGGATCACAAGATAGGCGATGTCAGCGCCGGACACGGCCTGAACCAGATAAACCTTGCCGCCAAGTTTATCGAATTTCACGCTGTAGGTCGTGGCGGTGGTGTCGCCGGAAGAATGCACGGTCGCAACGATTGGCCCCTTGCCCTTGCCTTCGATCGCGTAAGTATCCGATCCGTGACTGTAGCTGCCTGGCTTTAGAGGGGACTTGTCCGCGACATCGTCGGTGACAAGGGGCGCATCAGATGTCCATTTGCACCCAGCGGCAGCCAAGGCCAGCGCCAGCGCGCCAGCGATTTTCAGATTTTTAGCAAACGACATGCCCGCCCCATACGCTGAACAACGGGCAGAGCCTATGCCTTTGCGGAGACGGTCGCAACGCGCCGCATCAGCGACGCCAGTTTTTGAAGTTAGAGCCCGTGAAGATGGATATGGGCGATGCCGAGACCCGCGCCCAGCATCGCGATACCGCCGATCACCAGCAGCTTACGTGGAGAAATCAGCAGGGCAGCCGTCACGCCAAGGCCATAGAGAAGGCCGGTCAAAAGAGGAAATTGCTGCCGCACTGAAACGCTCCCACGGATGTCGTTTTGACACACCTGCCTATAAGAGGACGACGCCACCATCAGGCAAATCGCCACGCCTGCAATATAAGAACCGCGTTCGTGGCCAAATAACGTCCAACCGGCGGCGTAGACTGACCTTTTTAAAGTCACGCCGAAGCCGTCGCTTGAGCTGGACTCGGTAACGCCCGGCGCGGGGGTGGGTTCCCGCAGCGTAGCAATGAATTGCTGCTAGCCGACTTTCATCTTCGACAATTGCGCAAACGGACTTGTGGACGCCGGTTCTTTTTGTGGCGCGGGGCGGTTCGTCTTGGCTGCGGGCGCTTGGCTTGCAGCACGCGGATCTCGCGTCGACTTGTCGCTGTTCGACTTCATGCTGAGACCGATCCGGTTGCGGGCGACATCGACTTCACGGACCAGAACTTTGACGACATCGCCCGCCTTCACCACCTCATGTGGATCTTTAACGAAGGTGTCCGACAGCTCGGAGATATGGACCAGGCCGTCCTGGTGGACGCCGACGTCCACGAAGGCGCCAAAGGCGGTGACGTTGGTGACCACGCCCTCCAGCCTCATGCCGGGCTTCAGATCGGAGACCTTCTCTATCCCGTCCTTGAAGGTCGCGGTCTTGAATTGCGGACGCGGATCGCGCCCCGGCTTTTCCAGTTCGGACAGAATGTCGGTGATGGTGGGAATGCCGAACTCCTTGTCGGCGAACGCGGCGGGTTTGAGCGTCGACAGGAATTGCTTGTCGCCGATCAGGCTCTTCAGCGGCTTGCCGGTCTTCTCGGCGATGCGCTCGACCACCGGATAGGCTTCAGGGTGGACGGCTGAGCCGTCCAGCGGGTTCGGTCCATCCATGATGCGCAGGAAGCCCGCGGCTTGTTCGTATGTCTTTGGGCCCATTCGCGGCACCTTTTTCAGGGCTGTGCGCGTCTTGAACGGCCCATGTTCGTCGCGGTAGGCGACGATGTTTTCCGCGATGGTGAGATTAAGCCCGGCGACACGCGCCAGCAAAGGCGCTGAGGCGGTGTTCACATCGACGCCGACGGCGTTGACGCAATCCTCGACGGTCGCGTCCAGCGACTTGGCGAGGGCGCTCTGATCGACGTCATGCTGATACTGGCCGACGCCGATCGCCTTGGGTTCGATCTTCACCAGTTCGGCCAGCGGGTCCTGCAGGCGGCGGGCGATCGAAACAGCGCCGCGGATCGAAACATCCAGGTTCGGGAATTCCTTGGCCGCCAGTTCCGAAGCCGAATAAACCGAAGCGCCGGCTTCCGACACCATAACGCGGGTCAGTTTCAGGTCCGGCATTTTCTCCGAGAGTTCGGCCACCAGTTTGTCGGTTTCGCGTCCGGCCGTGCCATTGCCGACGCTGACCAGCTCGACCTTGTACTTTTTCGAGAGCTCAAAAAGCTTCACGAGGGAGCCCGCCCAATCCTTCTTCGGTTCGTGCGGATAGATGGTGGCGGTTTCGAGCACTTTGCCCGTTGCGTCGACGACCGCGACCTTGCAGCCGGTGCGGATGCCGGGATCGATCCCCATGACAACTTTCGGTCCGGCGGGCGCGGCCAGCAGCAAGGCTTTCAGATTCTTTGAAAACACCTGGATGGCATCGGAATCCGAGCGCTCCTTCAGGCGCGCGATCAGATCACTGGCGCTGGAATAAGCGAGACGCGACTTCCAGGCGAGGCGTGCGGTTTCGGCGAGCCAGGAATCTGAAGGCCTGCCTTTATCGGCCATGCCGAATTCGCTCATGATCATGCCGATCGCCGGATGCGGCTTTTGTTCGTCATGCGGCAAATCGAGATCGATCTTGAGCACGCCTTCCTTTTCGCCGCGCAACAGCGCCAGCGCGCGGTGCGACGGCATTTCCTTGATGGGCTCATCGAACTTGAAGTAATCGGCGAACTTGGCGGCTTCT
>JBEVJO010000409.1:0-9077 GCA_040510175.1 Caulobacterales bacterium | reverse complement strand
ATCAGGTGCAATTCCGAAAGAGCGGATATTCAACATCCTCTATCGTGACCTCGTGGCCGATCCGGTCGAAACCGCGGCCAGGATACACGCATACTTCAAACTGCCGTTCAGCGAGCAAAGCCGCAAGGTGCTGGAAGACTACATGCGCGAAAACCCGCGCGACAACCGGCCGCCGCACAAGATCAGCCCGGAAACGCGCGCAGCGGTGGACCGTGACCGTGTGGCCTTTAAGCGCTATATGGACTATTTCGGGGTTCCGGACGAAGCATAAGCGCCACAAGCGATGGGAGGGGCAATGAAAACGCTTTTCGATAAAGTAAATCTGGGCCGCGGCTTTGTCATGCGCAACCGCTTCATGATGGGCCCTCTCACAAACATGCAAAGCCCGGATTACGGGCATATGTCCGAAGCGGAGTTTCGCTGGCTGGAAATGCGCACAAAGGGCGGGTTCGGCATGATGTCGACCTGCGCTGCAAATGTCCGCCCCGACGGCGCTTCGATGGCCGGTCAAATCGGTCTTTGGCAAGACAGCCACATGCCCCAGCTTCGCCGCGTCGCGACCGCGATGAAGGCCGAAGGTAATGTTGCGCTGATGCAGATCAATCACGGCGGGCTGCGCGCGCAAACCGACGTCACCGGCGCCAATCCGGTCGGCCCCTATGCGGAGCCCGATTTCGGCGGCGTCGCCATGACCACGGCCGAAGTACGCGAATTGATCCAGGACTTCGTGACCGCGGCCAAGCGTGCGCAAGCTTGCGGGTTCGATGGCGTTGAAGTTCATGGGGCGCACGCGCAGGTCCTCTCCCAATTTCTCAGCCCACAGAACACGCGCACGGACGGCTATGGCGGCCCTTCACTTGAGGAGCGCTCCCGGGCCATGGTTGAAGTCCTTCGGCTCGTGCGCGAAGCGTGCGGGTCTAGTTTTCTGCTGGGACTGCGTTTGTCGACCGAGCGCTATGAGATCAATCTTGAGGAATTCCGCACGCTCAGCGAGCGCATCATGACGGCTGGCCTCGTGGATTTTCTCGATATGTCGCTTTGGGATTGTTTCAAATCGCCCGAAGACGCCACCTATCGCGGCAGGCCCCTGGTCGAATGGGCGCTCGACGTGAAACGCGGCGACTCGAAAGTCGGCGTTTCTGGCAAGATCAGAACAGCCGCCAAAGCGCAGGCCGCTGTCGAGGCCGGCGCGGATTTCGTCGTTCTTGGCCGCGCCGCTATCCTGCATGACGACTTCCCGCTTCAGGCCGCCGCCAATTCTCAGTTCGAAATGAAGCCATTGCCGGTCAGCGTTGACTATCTGCACTCCAAATGCGTCAGCGATCCCTTCATCGGCTATTTGCGCATGTGGGACGGCTTCGTCGCCGATTCCGGGCGCGGCATGTACACCGAACTCGGCACCATGGTGACCGGCGACGATCCGAGCTGCTTCGCCACGGGGGAGTTCGCCGAACTTCAGGCGGCGGCAGATACGGTTTAAGCGACCGCGTGCGAACCTGGCGTCTATCTCTTTGTTTCAGAACAAAGTGTATAATCGCCTTTAGGGCGCTTCTCTCCGCCGCTGCGGGCCGCTATCTCTAGGTCATGTCGCAAAAGGAAACCCGGGCTGAAATCTTCAAGCGCGCGCTGACCGCCGCAACGCGCTCGATGTCGCGCGCCCGGGATGTTGAGGTGACGTTCACCGCAGATGCCGGCGGCGGCAATGGCCCGCGTGTCAATCTGCCCCCGCCGCCCCGCGACCTCAGCCCAATCGAAGCCGCCCGGCTGCGCGGCGCCGGCGATGCGGCTGCCTTGCGCCTGGCCCACCACGACAGCGTGGCGCACAATGCCTTGAAACCGGACGGACCCCGCGCCCGCGCGCTCTATGACGCCGCCGAAGACGCGCGCGTGCAGGCTATCGGCGCCCGCGCCATGCTCGGCGTCGGCGACAACCTCGCCGCCGCTTTGGCTGAGAAATGCGAAAAGCGCGGTTACGGCCGCGCCGAGGATCGCCAACAGGCGCCTTTGGCCGACGCTCTGGCGATGGTGCTGCGGGAGCGGCTGACCGGACGCGCCCCCCCGGCCGCCGCCGCCGGCCTGATGAAAGTCTGGCGTGCCGAGATCGAGGAAAAAGCCGCAGGGTCGCTGGATGCGCTCGAAGCCTCGCTGGAAGACCAGCGCGCGTTCGCCATGAAGCTGCGCGCCGTGATGCGCGACTTGGATTTGGGCGAAGAGATCGGCGACGAGCCCTCCGATTCCGGCGATAGCGAGGACGCGCCGGAAATGGATTCCGAGCCGCCCGAGGACGAAGACCAGGATCAGGACAATCAGGACGAAGCCGACAGCGGTCAGGACATGGAGAGCATGACGCAGGAGCGCGGCGAAGCCGAGCCCAGCGACGACCTGATCGAGTCCGACGCCGAAGGGGAAGAAGGCGAGGAAAGCGATCAGGAGCCCGAAGACGGCGCACGCCCGATCCGCCCGAACTGGCGGCGCGAGGACGACAACCTTTCGCGCTACAAGATATTCACTCATGCGCATGACGAAATCGTCGACGCCGAAGATCTCTGCGACGCCGAAGAATTGAGCCGCCTGCGGTCTTATCTCGATATGCAGCTGCAGGCGCTGCAAGGCGCCGTTGGACGCCTCGCCAACAAGCTGCAGCGTCGTTTGCTCGCCAAGCAAAGCCGCAACTGGACCTTCGATCTTGAAGAAGGCGTATTGGACGTGTCGCGCCTGCCCCGCGTCATCACCGATCCAATGGCGCCGCTGTCGTTCAAGATGGAGGACGACACCAAATTCCGCGATACCGTGGTGACGCTGCTGCTCGACAATTCCGGCTCGATGCGGGGCCGGCCGATCATGGTGGCGGCCTTGTGCGCCGATATCCTGACGCGCACGCTGGAGCGCTGCGGCGTGAAGGTCGAAGTCCTGGGCTTCACCACGCGCGCCTGGAAAGGCGGGCAATCGCGCGAAGACTGGACCAAGGCCGGCAAGCCCGCGATGCCTGGCCGCCTGAACGACATCCGGCACATCATCTACAAAGCGGCCGATGCGCCGTGGCGCCGGTCGAAGCGCAATCTTGGCCTGATGATGCGCGAAGGATTGCTCAAGGAAAACATTGACGGTGAAGCCCTGCTCTGGGCGCACGACCGTTTGTTGGGGCGCCCCGAACAGCGGCGCATCCTAATGGTGATCTCCGACGGCGCGCCGGTGGACGATTCCACGCTGTCCGCCAATTCCGGCAATTATCTTGAGCGCCATTTGCGTGACGCGATCGATTTGATCGAAAACCGCTCGCCGGTTGAATTGCTGGCCATCGGCATCGGCCATGACGTGACGCGATATTACAAGCGCGCCGTAACCATCGTGGACGCTGACCAACTCGGCGGCGCGATGACGGAAAAGCTCGCCGAACTGTGCGACGAGACGCCGCCGCCCTCCTCGCGCCGGCGCGGCGACCCGGCCCTGAGCGGCCGGCACCCTTCCGGCGGCGACGACCTGAAGCGCGCCAGAGCACGCGATGGCGCGGCGTCGCGCGACGTCAGGCGCAAGGCATGAAACGCTTCGCCGCTTTGGCTGCGGCGCTGCTTTTCCTGGCCGCGCCAGGCCCGATTGATCCGCGCTCGCCGACCTTGCCTGAAGACGAGCCGGTGGCGATCAGCGCCCAGGCCTTATCCGTGCCGGCGAGCTATTCGCTCGGCTCGTTACGCTTGCTCTCAGCGTTGCGCTTGACGTCCAAGGACATGCGTTTTGGCGGCTGGTCGGGACTGCATGTCGAGCCGAACGGCGATGTGCTGATGTTGTCCGATCGCGCACTGCTTCTGCGCGGCCGTCTGACCACAGACAAAAACGGCGCGACCACGGGAATAGCGGGCGCTGAAATCGGCTTGCTACGCGACAAAAACGGCGCGCCGCTCCCCAGGGACGACGCCGACAGCGAAGGCGTGACTCGCCTGCGCGACGGCCGCTATGCGCTAAGCTTTGAAACCAATTCCCGCATCGCCTTTTACGATTTTGCCGGCAAAAGTGCGGGCGCGCCGCCGCAACAAACCCTCTTCTTCCAGGGCGCAAACAAACTGTCGCGTAATCAGCAATTGGAAGCGCTGACGACGCTCGCGGACGGCGCGCTTCTGGTTGGTTCGGAGCGCGGCGAAGGCGGGAACGACCAATCCATTCTGTGGCGCGTGCCGGTCGCCGCCCAAACGGGTTCGGCCAACGAAATCCCAAAGCTCGCGACCTACAAACTGCCCGATGGCTACAGCCTGACCGAACTGGCCGGCGCGCCCGATGGTTCAGTGTACGCTTTGCTGCGGTTCTACTTACCCTTCATCGGCGCCAAGGCGCAGATCCGCCGGTTTCAGTTCGTCGAGGAAAATGGAAAGACGACACTAACCAGTGAATTGCTGGCGCAACTCGAACCGCCCTTCCCGACCGACAATTACGAAGGATTGGCGCTTGGCGCTGGTCCAGGCGGCACGCAGCTACTGTACGTCCTGTCGGACGACAATTACCGGCCCGAGCAGAAGAGCATTCTGCTGACGTTCGAACTGATGGAAAAGCCGGCGAGCAAAATCGCCGATACAAAAACGAAGAAAACGCCTTAAGCGGCGGCTTCGGTTTGCGCAGCCTTTTTGATCTCGCGCTTGATCTTAACCGCGCGCGGCGAGAGATCTTCGTCGCCTTGCGCCAGCAGATACGCGTCCAGGCCGCCGCGATGATCAACCGAGCGCAGCGTCGCCGCAGTGATGCGGAGCTTAAATTCGCGCTTCAGCGAATCGCTCGCAAGCGTGACCTTCACGAGATTTGGCTCGTACCGGCGCTTGGTCTTGATGTTCGAGTGGCTCACTCGATTACCAACCATTGGGCCTACGCCAGAGAGTTCGCAGCGGCGGGACATCGCGCTTTGCCTTACAAAAGAGTTCCAAAATGAGGGGCGGCAGATACGCCAGCCGAGGCTCGGCGTCAAGGCAAACCGGCCCTTCCGGACTACCCGCCATGAAAAGCGGTCGCGAGCTGAGGTGCAGCCCAAATCCTTGCCTCCCGCCGCGCCAAGCTCACATTGCGTTCATGCTAGGTAGCCTTCGGCGGGATAAATTCGCAATATAGGGCCGGAGTCGAGTTATGCCGCGTTACACGTACCCAGCCGCCGCAACCGCTTTGGTTGTCGTCTTATTGGCCTTCAATTCACCAAAGGCCCGGGCGGACGATATCGCGCCAATGCCTTCGGCTGCAGAGGCGGCCCCAACCGCCCCACAGCAACCGACCATTATCGTTACTGCCGACGGATTGCCGCCGGGCACCCGGCAGGTGACCACGTCCTATGAAGGCAGCTGGAACGGTTTCGCGACATTGGACATCGCCGTGGCCGCTACAATTACCCCTAAAGCCTACGCCGTGGTGGCAAATCTGACGCCGGAAGGCCTAACCGAGCTGACCAGCCATTTGCGCAAAAGCACCACCTATCAAGCCCGATCCAGCGGTGAGATGACCCCTTCCGGCGCGACCCCCGTCTATTACTTCCATCATGGCGGCAAGCGCGGCCGCGAGGTCGAGCTCAAATTCTCGCCGAAGGGCGTCGTTACAAAAGCCAAGCCGGTCTTCGGCAATTTCGGCGACCCTCCCGCTTCGCCAGCGCAAAAGCGGGAAGCCATGGATTCGCTCACGGCCGCCATCACCATGGCGACCGCCAATTCGGACAATGTGTGTAGTCGGACGCTGAAGATCTTCGACGGCAAAGCGCGCTACAATCTCACGCTGACGCCGGCAGGAAGCCAGAAGATCAGTACGCCCGGCTACAAAGGCGCGACATTGAAATGTCACGCGCAATATACGCGGGTGGCTGGATACGACAGACCGAAAAAGAACGAAAAACCCTTGGTCGAGAAGCCATTCACGATCTGGTTTGCGCCCGCGCCCAATGGGCTGCAGATCCCGGCGCGAATCAAAATGGACTCGAACTTCGGCCCGATCAGCGTAACGCTTCAGTACATGGAAGCGACAGCGGTTCTGTAGAATTTAAGCCGGGCGTTTGCGCCAACGCTGCAGCGCCACGACGGCCCAAATCGCCTCAACGACGCCTAATGGCCACGCGCCTTGGAGGAAGCCGTAGGCCGAGCCCAAGCCGCATGCGCCTGCGAAACCTAAAATAAACCAGGGGCTTCTCCGTTCCAGCGCATAACAGATTAGCATGGCTGAAACCGCAAACAGGCCGAAAAGCGTTAGTGCGTCCTATCCGCCCCCTCCGCTCGACGTGGTATGGTCGATTGCGATGACGTCAAAGCACGAATCGGGAACATCCGAATGTAAGCGATTCGGACACGATATGTTCACTTCCCGTTCTATTTTGACTCCGATTCCCTTAACGAAAGGTTAAGGGTGCTAAATGCGGATTTAACACTCTGCGCGGTTGGCCATTCACACTCGTATGCAGAAGGCCCCTGGAATTCCTATTTGTAATCGTGCCCTCTGGCTGGACTGACTCGGGATTCGTCCGCGATGAGCAAAATCAAGGCCGTACTTGGCCCAACCAATACCGGCAAGACTCATCTCGCGGTCGAGCGCATGCTGGGACACGGGTCTGGCGCGATTGGCCTGCCGCTTCGGCTTCTTGCCCGTGAAATCTATGACCGCGTCGTCAAGGCCAAGGGCGAGCGCGCAGCTGCGCTGATTACCGGCGAAGAGAAAATCGCCCCGCCCACCGCGCGCTTTTTCGTCTGCACCGCCGAGGCCATGCCGCAGGAAATGCCGCTGGATTTCGTCGCCGTCGATGAAATCCAGCTCGCCGCCGACCTGGAACGCGGCCACATCTTCACCGATCGCCTGCTCAATATGCGCGGCATGCACGAGACGATGTTGCTTGGCTCCGACACAATGCGCGCCGCCGTCCGCCGGCTGGTTCCCAAAGCGGCAATGGACAAGCGCGAGCGCTTTTCCAAACTTACCTATTCGGGCCCACGCAAGATCACAAAGCTGGCGCGGCGGACGGCCATCGTCGCCTTTTCAGCCGAGGAAGTTTACGCCATCGCCGAACTGCTGCGCCGGCATCGCGGCGGGGCAGCAGTGGTCATGGGCGCGCTTTCTCCGCGCACGCGCAATGCGCAGGTCGAACTCTATCAATCCGGCGAAGTCGATTACCTCGTCGCCACGGACGCCATCGGCATGGGCCTCAACATGGACGTCGACCATGTCGCCTTCGCTTCGATTTCGAAGTTCGACGGCCGCCGTCCGCGCCGCCTGCGCGCCGACGAAATCGCCCAGATCGCGGGTCGCGCTGGACGCTATCAGAATGACGGCACGTTCGGCGAAACCGGCGATTGCGCCGACATGGATCCCGAGATCGTTGAACGCGTGGAAGCACATGAATTCGATCCCGTCGAGGCGCTGGAATGGCGCAACGAGCAATTGGATTTTTCTTCTCTAGCAGCGTTGCGAAACAGCCTCGCCGCGCCGCCGCCCGATTCCATTCTGCGGCGCGTGCGCGGGGCCGACGACGAAGCGGCCTTTGAAGCCTTACTTGACGTCGACGACATACGGGACCGCCTGACCAGCCCGTTCGCGTTGCGGCGCCTTTGGCAAGTCTGCCAGACGCCGGACTTCCGTAAAGTTACGCAGGACGAGCATATTCGCCTTGTCGGCCAATTGGCGCTGCGCCTTCTCAACAATAACGGCCATTTGCCGGATGAATTTCTGGCTCGCCAGTTGGACAGACTTGATCGAGACGACGGCGATCTGGACGCCGTGCAACAGCGCCTCGCACACGTTCGCACCTGGACCTATGCAGCGAACCGCGGCGACTGGATGCACGATCCTGAACATTGGCGCGGCCGCACGCGCGCCATCGAAGACAAGCTCTCGGACCTTTTGCACGAACGGTTGACTCAACGTTTCATCGACAGACGCACGTCGGCGCTGCTGCGCGGCCTTAAGCGCGAAGACGTGGTGCTTTCCGGCATCGATGAACAGGGCGAAGTGACGGTCGAGGGGCACTATGTCGGCAAGCTCGACGGCCTTGTCTTTCGCGCGGATCCGCGCGCCGATGGTTTGGCGGAGCGCGCATTGCGCAACGCCGTGTTGCGGGCGCTACGGCCGGAAGTGGCGCGACGCCTGTGGCGCGTGGCGGGCGCCGACGACGAAGCGTTTACACTTGGCGACGATGGAATCATCCGTTGTTTTGGCGACAGCGTCGCGCGGCTGGGCAAAAGCGCAAACCCGCTCTCGCCAATCGCCACTTTGATTGGCGGCGATTTGGGACCGGACGACGCGCAGGCGCGCGCTCGGGCGCGCGTTGAGGCTTGGCTGGCGTCAGAGGCGCACAGTGCGCTGGCGGCGTTGGCGCATCTCGAAGCCGCGCTGAAAAGCGGCGCACTCAGAGGCTTGGCGCGCGGCTTGGCCTTTCGGCTGACCGAGGCCGGCGGCGTCCTGGATCGCGCGCGGCTGGCGGCGGACATCGATTCTTTGTCGACCGCCGAGCGCCGGGCGCTGAAGGCAAACGGGGTCCGCTTCGGCGCCTTCAGCCTTTATCTGTCGGCGCTGCTCAAGCCCCGCGCGGCGCGGCTGTTCGCGCTGTTGCACCACGCGACGACCGGTCAGACTTTGTTCTTGCCGCCCCCCAGCGCCGTGTCCGTCCCGATCAATCCAGCAGTTTCGCTGGCCGCCTATTCCGCCGCAGGTTTCCGCCCCGTTGGCCCGCGCGCAGTGCGGGTCGATGCCCTCGAGCGGCTTGCCGACGCCATCCGGGCGCTGCGCGAGGCGCCCAAGGCAAATGCTGACACGGACGCGCCAATGGCTCAGCCGGCTAAAAAGCCTGCCGGCGACTTTCCGGCGAAACCAGAACTAGCAGCGCTTTTGGGCGCACCAAGTCGCGACCTCGAACCAATCCTCTCGGCGCTCGGCTTCAAGCGAACCCGCAAAGGCGAGCCAACCCAACCGGCCTTATATAGGCCCATGCAGCGGCCAAGCTCCGCCCAGCGCGCGCCGGTCGCGGAAGCGTCTAGCGGGCTGTCCTCGCCGGGTTCTCCCTTCAGTGCGCTTTCAGCGCTACGGCCGACGCCCCCGGTAGCGGCCAAGCGTAAACGCCGCAGGCGAGCGCGGCCTTC
>JBEVJO010000408.1:0-5469 GCA_040510175.1 Caulobacterales bacterium | reverse complement strand
TTAGGCGATCGCTCCTACGCGCTCTATTTGTTGCATATCCCATTATTTGCTGTTCTCGGCGTGGTTTGGCGCAAGGTGTCCGGCCCCGGCTATTTGGACAATGTTGTTGCGTTTGCAATCATGATCAGCGCCGCGCTCATCTGTGCGGACTTGTTCTACCGCTATATCGAGCAGCCGCTTTTGCGCCTCAGATTACTGCCTCTGCGGGCTAAACCAGCCTAACTGACATCGGGCGCGTTTTTTGCGGCTGAAGGAGCCCGCCGTGAAGACACTCCTGATCGTTTCGCATTCCCGCACCGGCGGCGCGGCGCAGATGGCGCAAGCGGCGGCCAACGGGGCGCGGAATGCCGAAGGCGTCAGCGTCATCTCGCGCGACGCCGCAGATACAACGCCGGACGATGTGCTCGCCGCCGACGCCTATCTGTTTTGTGCGCCCGAAAATCTGGCGGCGCTCTCCGGCGCGATGAAGGAATTTTTCGACAGAACTTATTATCCGGCGCTCGACCGCATCAATGGCCGGCCCTATGCCGCGATGATCTGCGCCGGCAGCGACGGCCAGAATGCGCTGCGCCAGATGACTCGCATCGTCACCGGCTGGCGTCTACGCGAGATCGCCGAACCGATCATTGTTATCACCCGCGCTCAAACGCCCGAGGCGATCCTGGCGCCCAAAACGATTTCCGCCGCCGATCTGCAGCGTTGCGCCGCGCTTGGAGAAGCCTTGGCGGCAGGCTTGGCGATAGGCGTTTTTTAGCGCTGCGCCGCCTCACCCGCCAAAAATCGGCTTATCCCCCGGCTTCATCAATTGATGCGCGCGTTTCCAGGACGCGAACGCCTCCATCAGATGCGCCTCGTCCGAGTGCACCTCGGTGAAGCAATGCGTATCGGCGCGGGTGTCGAAATAGCAGCCCTGTACGCCGTCGCCGGTAAACTGGCTGCCGCGCACAAAACCCTTTGCGTCCATGCGCGCGCATTCTTCGTCAAACGCGCCGGTCAGGTACGCAACATGGTGAAAGCCCCCAGCGCCGGACGCGTACATATCGCGATAGACGGACGGATTGTCGTCGTGCTGCGCCGTGAACTGAATCATCAGATCGCCGAGATAGCCGAGCGCATAGGAAAAATCCGGCCGTTCTGCTGGTGAAAGATCGCGGCCGCGATAGCGATAGGTGTCGAATTTATGATGCGGCAACACGACGAATGGCCCAGCGCCATAGAGGCGATGCCATTTGTGCACAGCCTCTTCGACGTCCGTGACGAAATAGGCGGTCTGAAACAGCGCCCTGCGATCCGGGTTCATGTCTGCCTCCCTGGGAGGATCTCCGTCCTCAGCTTATATATAAATCCTTATAGGACTCGCGCAGCACATTCTTCTGCACTTTGCCCATGGCGTTGCGCGGCAGGTCTGAAACGATGATCACGCGCTTAGGGAGTTTGAATTTGGCGAGGCGGTTTTTCAGCGCCGCCAGCACGCTTTGTTCGCTAACGCTGCTATCGGGCTTGGCGACAACGATTGCCGTGACGCCCTCGCCGAATTGCTTGTGTGCTACGCCGATCACCGCGCTTTCGATCACGCCGGGCAAAGCATCGATCTCGGTTTCGACTTCCTTCGGATAGACGTTGAAGCCGCCGGAAATCACCAGATCCTTACCGCGCCCCACAATGTGCACATAGCCGCGCGCATCAACCTTGCCTAAATCGCCGGTGATGAAAAAACCGTCCGGCTTGAATTCAGTCGCGGTCTTTTCCGGCATGCGCCAATAGCCGCCAAAGACGTTCGGGCCCTTCACTTCAATCATGCCGATATCGTCCGCCGCCGTCGCCACACCAGTTTCCGGATCGACCACGCGCAAACTGACGCCCGGCAGCGGAAAACCCACCGTGCCCGCGATACGCTCGCCATCATACGGGTTGGAGGTATTCATGTTGGTTTCGGTCATGCCGTAGCGTTCGAGTATGGCGTGGCCGGTCTTTTCAAAAAACGCGCGATGGCTTTCCGCCAGCAAGGGCGCCGAGCCTGAAATGAACAGGCGCATGTTCCTGGTGGCGTCGCGCGTCAGCCGCGCATCGTCCACAAGGCGCACGTAAAACGTCGGCACGCCCATCATCGCGGTGGCCTGCGGCATCTGCTCGAAGATTTGATCGGGATCGAATTTCGGCATGAAGATCATGCTGGCGCCGGCGAACATGGTGACGTTCGTCCCCACGAACAGACCGTGTGTGTGATAGATCGGCAGCGCGTGCAGCAGCACGTCGCGCGCGCTCCAGCGCCACGCGTCGACGAGCGTGAGCGAATTGCTGGCGAGATTGTTGTGCGACAACATCGCGCCCTTGGAGCGCCCAGTCGTGCCGGAGGTATAGAGGATGGCGGCCAGATCATCCGGTCCGCGTTCGGCGTTTGTGAAATCTGCGGACGCCGCGTTCGCCTTCTCGAACAACGAACCCTTGCCGGCATTGTCCAGGGTCTCAACGCCCACGCCGCGCGCCGTACCGCGTACGCCGTCCAGCTTCGCCGGATCGCAGACGATCAATGACGGCTCGGCGTCGCTGATGAAGTAGTCCAGCTCCGCCAGGGTATAGGCCGTGTTGAGCGGCAGAAAAATCGCCCCGGCCCGCACGCACGCCAGATACAGAAACAGCATGGCGGGCGATTTTTCGACCTGCACCGCCACGCGGTCGCCGGGGTTGACGCCGAGCGACTGCAGCGCGTTGGCATAGCGCCCTGACCAGGCAAAGGCCTCGCCATAGGAATAGCCGGCGCCGCCCGGTTCACGCAGAAACGGCGCGGAATCGTCGGCCCTGAAGCGCAGCAAATCGAAAAGGTAATTCATGCGGCCTGTTTGGCGCGCCGCCGCAATCAATTCAAGCTGGTTCAAAAAACTGATTGGGCGGCCGTTTCAAACCGAGGTTTTCGCGCAAGGTTTTGCCCTCATAGTCGTTCCGAAATATCCCCCGCCGCTGCAGCTCCGGGATAACCTTGTCGACGAAATCGTCGAGGCCTTCGGGTACGAAGGGAAACAGGATGTTGAAGCCATCCGACGCCTCCTCCTCCAGCCACTGCTGCATCTGATCGGCGATGCTGCGTGGCGTACCCACAAAGGACAGCCCGCCATAGGAGCCGATGCGCGACGCAAGCTGGCGGATCGTCAACCCCTGGCGCGCCCAATGCATCACCATTTCCCGCGCGGATTTACTGGCGTTGGAATCCGGAATCTCCGGTAACACCTCATCCGGATCGAAGCCGGAAACGTCGTAATTCAGAGCGCTGTTCAAAGAGCCGATGCCACTGTCGTAATGAACCAAGCTGTCGAGCCTGGCTTTCTTGGCCTGCGCCTCGTCCAGGGTTTCGCCGACCACCACCAGTGCGCCGGGCAGGATTTTGAGGTGCTCGGGATCACGGCCCGCGGCCTTCATGCGCCGCTTGATGTCGGCATAGAATTCCCTGCCGCTCGTCAGATCAGCGGCGCCGGCGAAAATGACTTCGGCTACTTCCGCCGCGAATTGGCGGCCGACATCCGAGGACCCCGCTTGGATAATCACCGGCCAGCCCTGGACCGGACGCGCGATGTTGAGCGGCCCGCGCACCGACAGATGCTTTCCCTTATAGTTCAGCACATGCATTTTCGCTGGATCGAAAAAGATGCCTGACTCCACATCGCGGAGGAAAGCGTTGTCGGCGAAGGAATCCCACAGCCCCGTGACGACGTCATAGAATTCACGCGCCCGCGCATAGCGCGCATCATGCTCCAATTGCTCGTCCTTGCCGAAATTCAGCGCCGCATCTGGATTGGCCGTGGTAACGATATTCCAGCCGGCGCGGCCATTGCTGATATGATCCAAGGAGGCGAAGCGGCGGGCGATGTGATAGGCCTCGTCATAACTTGTGGAGGCCGTGGCCATCAGGCCGATATGCTCGGTCACGGCGGCCAGCGCCGACAAAAGCGTGAAGGGTTCAAAAGATGTGACGGTGTGGCTGCGCTTTAGCGCGTCGACCGGCATGTCCAAAACGGCCAGATGATCGGCCATGAAGAAGGCGTCGAATTTGCCTTGCTCCAGTTTCTGAATGTATTTTTTCAGCGCCGGAAAGTTGAAATTGGCGTCGGCCTGAGCGCCGGGATAGCGCCAAGCGCCCGTATGGATGGTGACTGGGCGCATGAAGGCGCCAAGTTTCAGTTGTTTTAAACTCACCGGATCGTCCTTTGCTGCGGCGCGGTCCCAAACATAGCCACCGCTCACACTTTATGGAGCTCCTGACAGCGATATTTTTTGAACAGCCTGGCAAGCTTTTATCAATTGATCGCAACGCGGGAGGAGCTATGACCGATTGAACCCACGCTCTCAAAAAGTGCTATCGCCGCTCAATACTTCACATGATCCGTATACCCGCCGTCGACCACGATGTTCTCGCCAACGACCCAGGAGGCGCGCGGGCTGGCCAGAAACGCCACGACATCGGCGATTTCTTCCGGTCTGCCGAAACGGCCGGATGGCTGCTTCGCCAATTGCTCGACGTAAAAATCCGGCAGCCGCTGATCGATGAAATCCCATGAGCCGCCTTTGAGATAGGTCGGCCCGGGGCAGACGCTGTTCACGCGAATGCCTTCGGCAATGTATTGCCGCGCCAGATGGAACATATAATTGATCAGCGCGGCCTTCATGGCGCCATAGGCCTGACCGCTGTCGCCTTGAATGTGATATTCTACGGCGGCGACGCTGTTGATCTGCACAAAGGCGGCGGACGGCGATTGCTTTAAATACGGATAGGCGGCGTTCCACAGCGTGACGGCGGACATCATGTCGACATTGTAGCTGGTGTCCCAACCTTCGCGCGTGCGCGTCGTGCCGCCAAGCGCGCTGGCGCTGGAAACGACGATATCGATCCCGCCCATGGTTTCGGCGGCGGCCTTCACCCAGTTTTGAATCTGGTCTTCGCGCGCGCAATCGACCTGCCAGCCATGGACAGCGCCAAGCTTTTTCATCGACGCGAGCGCTTCATCCAGCCCGTCGCTGCGCAGGTCATTGATGAAAGCGTTGCCGGGATTTTGGCCGCGCGGCGCATCGGCGTTGCGCTTGCGGGCGCAGATCGAAACAGTCGCGCCTTCCTTCAAAAAGCGTTCAGCGATGGCGCGGCTCACGCCCCGCGATGCAGCGGTGACGAGCACCCGCTTTCCGGCAAGTTCGAGATCCATAAATGCGTCTCCACGTTTGGAGACAGTGTATAGAGCGGCGCGCTAGGGTCCAACGGGTTCGAATTGAACCCGTCTAGGGTTATCGCGCTGCGATCGCTGCGCCGTTGCCCGGCGCGTCCTTGATGGCTTCGGCAAACACCACGAGCCGATGCGGCCCTTTGCCCATTGCTTCCACAGGCCAGCAGGTGACCAGCGCCAGCGTCTCGCCCGTTGCATGCGGATCGATGCCGGAGCGGTTCCACAACACGACTTCCTGACCCGTCACCTTGTAGCTGCGCAC
>JBEVJO010000407.1:0-11587 GCA_040510175.1 Caulobacterales bacterium | reverse complement strand
GGAATGTGCGCCAGATGGGCTTGCGCCTTGATGGCGCGGCAGGCGTCAAAGCCCGACTTACCCGGCATGATCGCATCCATCAGAATCAGATCCGGTACGATTGACGCTGCCATCACCAAAGCCGCATCGCCGTTCTGGGCGCTGATGCTGGCCATCTCTTCACGCTCGCTGGCAGTGGTGAGCAGAGCGCGCGCATCGGGGTCGTCATCGACGATCAGAAGCAATGGCTTTCCATCCAAGCGGCGCTCGTTCATGAGCGGCGCTCCTCAGCCAGCGCGCCATAGTTCCATTCCAGATCAAGCTGCGTTGCAATGCGCTCCAGCAGATCATCGATCTCGTAAGGCTTGATTAGGTAATCGTCGTGCGGATCGTCTTCCTTGCGCGAGCCGAAATCGTGCACGTTGGCCGACACCATCACAATGGCGATATCGTCTTCGTAGTGCGCGCGGATGGCGCGCGCCGCGTCCCAGCCATTCAGGCCTGGCATGGCGATATCGAGCATCACCAGATCGGGCCGGTCGGCGAGCGCGGCCTCGACCGAAGATTTGCCATCGCGCGCGAAGGACAATTTGAAATCCAGCGGCTCGAGAATTTCGCGCGCAAGATCCAGATGCGTTGGATCGTCGTCAGTAATCAGAATGTGCCGGCGCATGCCTTCATAGCCCGCGATGCGCCGCGCCTGCCGGCGTTCGGCGGGCGCAGGCGCTTGCGAGAGGAACAGGCGGACGCGGAACGTGCTGCCCTTGCCCACTTCGCTTTCGACCGAAACATCGCCGCCCATGACGGTCGCGAGCAATTCCGTGATGGTGAGGCCAAGCCCAACGCCTTGTACGCCGGAATTGTTTTCCAACCGCTCAAAGGGCTCGAAAATCCGTTCCAGATCGGCCTTCGCAATCCCGCGTCCGGTGTCGGCGATGATGAACTCCGCCACCTGTCCGCGCCATCGCACCTTTAAGCTCGCCTCGCCATGCTCGGTATATTTGATGGCGTTGGACAAAAGGTTGATCAGGATTTGCCGGAGACGTTTTTCGTCGGTGTAAACGTAATCCGGCAGATCCGGCGCGATCTCGTGCCGGAAGGTGATGCCGCGCGCCGAGGCCTGCAGTTTGAACATGTCGACGATCTGATTGAGAAACTCCTTCAGATCGATTTGTCCACGTTCGATCTGCAGCGAGCCGTTTTCGATACGCGAAATATCCAGCAAGCCTTCAACCAGATTGCCGAGATGGCTGGCGCTGCGGCGGATGACGCGGACCGCGTCCCGCGCATTCAGCGAGGGATTGCGCTCCAGCAATTGCGCGTAGCCGGAAATCGCATTCAGCGGCGTGCGGATTTCGTGGCTGACGCCGACAATGTAGCGGCTCTTGGCGAGGTTGGCCGCGTCTGCGGCCTCCTTGGCGCGCTGCAATTGCGCGTCGGTGCGCTGGTGCGCTTCGATTTCGCCGACGAGCATCGCGGTCTGGCGTTCAATTTCGTCTTCGGCGGCGCGCCGGCTTTCCTGCGACAAAACCAGGAACCAGGCGACAAACGCCGTCGCCATCAGCAATCCGGCGAAAGCGACGGTCAAGGCGCCGCCTGCGATGGCCTTCTCGGTGGCGGTCGCGCCCACAGTCTGCTGCGCGTAAACGATCGTCAGCAGCAGCGCGATCAAAGCGCCCATCATGATCGTGGCGCCGGTGACGCGGACGATCCGCGCATATGTTGCGTCGTTGAGCTTTAGCGGCCAGGCGTTTTTTAAAAGCTCCGCGGCTTGATCCGCCAAAGAGCTGCGCTGTTTGCAGGAATCGTGGCAGCGCGCGTCCAGCGAACAACACAGCGAACAGATCGGCCCCTGATAGAATGGACAGGAGGCGACGTCGGGCGCTTCGAATCTGTTTTCGCAGACGATGCACATGACGTCGGACTGTCCGTCGGACAAGTCGTCCACGGGACGCGCCAGATAGAACCGCCCCTTGGTGATGGAAGCGAGCACGGGCGCGACCAGGAACGTCACCAGAAGGCCCACCAGCGGCGACAGCGCCTTTAATTCTGGACCGGCGGCGCCGAACAGCAGCAGCGTCGAGACCAGCACGGAGACGCCCATGGCGCCGATGCCGACGGGATTGACGTCGTACAAATAAGCGCGCCTGAACTCGATGCCCTTTGGGCTGAGACCGAGCGGCTTGTTGATTACGAGGTCGGCGGTGACGGCGCCGATCCAGGCCACAGCCAGATTGCTGTAAAGCGCCAGAACATGATCCACGACGCCCAAGATACCCATCTGCATGAGCATCAAGGACACGATGACATTGAACACCAGCCACACGACCCGGCCGGGATGGCGGTGCGTCAGGCGCGCAAAGAAATTCGACGAGGCGATAGAGCCCGCATAGGCGTTGGTGACGTTGATCTTCACTTGGCAGACCGCCACGAACAACGCCGTGAGGATCAGCCCCGCTGATGGCGAATTCAGCACATTGCTCAGCACCAGCATGTATTGCGTGGTCGGCGCAGCGGCCTCGGATGGCGTGTATCCGGCGCCAAGCACAACGAACACCAAGGCGGCGCCGATCATGATCTTGAGGCCGCCGATCAGAATCCAGCCCGGCCCTGGCAGCAGGAGCGCCGACCACCATTTCCATTTGTTTGTGCGTTCGCGCGCCGGCAGGAAGCGCAAATAGTCGACCTGTTCGCCGATCTGCGGCAGCAGCGATAACAGCACCGCCGCAGCGCCGCCGAATTTCACCAGATCGAATGCAAACGTCCCCTCGCCGCCATGCTGGCCAATGATCGCGCCCATGCGCGTCGGGCCCAGAGTGGCGAGATAGACCAAGGGCGCAATCTGCAGGATGAGCCACACAGGTTGTGTCCACACTTGCAGCCAGGAAATGCGTTTGATGCCGTAAGCGGCCAAAGGGATGACGATGAGCGCACTAATGAGGTGGCCAATCGGCAGCGGAATGCCGAAACAAATTTTCAACGCGGTCGAGAGGATCGCCGCTTCGATTGCAAACAGAATGAAGGTGAAGGACGCGTAGATTGCCGACGTCGCGGTCGAGCCCAAATAGCCGAACCCTGCGCCGCGCGTCAGCAGATCCATGTCGACGCCGTATTTGGCTGCGTAATAGCAAACCGGCAGTCCTGTCAGAATGAAGACGCCGGCGACGGCAAACAAGGCCCACGCGGTGTTGGTGAAACCATAATTCAGCGCGACCGTCGCGCCGATCGCTTCACACGCGAGAAAGGCGATCGAGCCCATCGCAGTGTTGGCGACCTGCCATGGCGTGAAGCGCCGCGCTTTTTGCGCGGTGAAGCGCAGCGCGAAGTCTTCAAGCGTCTGGTCGGCGACCCACTGCCCATATTGGCGGCGCGTGCGCACGACTCTGTGACGCTTGACTGGACCCGCTGCGCCCAGCACGGGCGATCTGGTTGCGGTATCGCTCAATGAAATGTCATCCGAAGATGGCGAGCATCAATCCCGCCGCGGTAAGGCCCGCCCCCGCCGCCCTAGCAAAGGGACGTCCCGGCCAGCGCAGGATGCCCCAGGCGCAGATCAAACCCAGCACATGCAGGATCAAGGTCGCAGCGCCGAAGCCCAGCGCGAAGCGAAGCGGTTGTGCGCTCGCCGGCATCTCCGCGCCATGGGCGAAGCCGTGCGCCGCCGCGAAGAACGCGATGAGGGCTGCGCCCAAGCCTAGAGAAATGCGAACGTTCAGAAGCAGTACGAGACCAAGGCCGATAACCGATGCAAGGATCGCTGCCTCTGCGCCCGGGAAAGACCCACCGCCAAGGCCATACGTGAACCCGCTGAGCATAAAGGTCACAAAGGCCGCAGGCCATGCCCACCAGAGTTTATGAGATGACAGTCCAGCCCAAACACCAATGGCGGCCATGACCAGCAAGTGATCCAGGCCGCTGAACGGATGCGAAAAACCCGACGCGAAACTGCTTTCTGCGCCATGCCCGGGATGCGCCCAAGCGGGGGCTGCGGCGAAGGCCGCCAGTGCAAGTGATGTCCAGAAAATTTTACGCATGTTGTTTTCTCCCGACCTTACGCCGCGAGCCCTCCGCATTTGATGATAAAGTCAGCGATTGTCTCGACGCCTTGCCCGGCGCGCACATTGGTGAAAACGAAAGGCCGTTCACCGCGCATTTTTTTGGCGTCGCGGTCCATCACTTCCAGGCTGGCGCCGACGAACGGCGCCAAATCGATCTTGTTGATCACCAGCAAATCGGATCGCGTGATGCCCGGCCCGCCCTTGCGCGGGATTTTGTCGCCGGCCGAGACGTCGATCACATAGATCGTGAGGTCGGCGAGTTCCGGGCTGAAAGTCGCAGCCAGATTGTCGCCCCCGGATTCAATGAGGATCAAATCCAGATTTTCGAACCGACGCTGCAGGTCGTCCACGGCGGCCAGATTCATCGAGGCGTCTTCGCGGATCGCTGTGTGCGGGCAGCCGCCGGTCTCCACGCCCAGGATTCGTTCGGGCGGCAGCGCGCCCGAGCGCGTCAGGAATTGGGCGTCTTCCTTGGTATAGATGTCGTTGGTGATGGCGGCGATGTTAAAACGCTCCCGCAAAGAGCGGCAGAGCGCATCCATCAAGGCGGTCTTGCCAGAGCCTACCGGGCCGCCCACCCCCACGCGCAACGCATTATGAGTCATCATGTCCGGAACAGCCTCGTATATTGGGTTTCGTGCGCCATGCAGGCGATGTCGGCCATGAAGGCGCCGCCGCGCAGGTGATTCACTGGATCGCCCTGCAGGCTCGCCGCTTCAGCGGCGGTGCTCTGCACGGTTTCGCGCAAAGCGGCGATCGCGAGCTGCGCATCGGTCTGGCCTAACGGCACAAGGCGCTGCGCGGCGGAAATCTGGTTGGATATGGTCCCGTGCAAATAGGCGATCAGCGCGTCGGTTAGCGAAATCTTGTGACCCGCCGCCACGCAAGCCACGGCGATCGGATAAGCGAGTTCGCCCTGTCGGATGGGCTTTAGAACTTCCAAGGCGTCACACGCAGCGGAGACTTTCGCGATGCGGAGAAACGCCTCGCCCTGCGCTGTGGATTCAAGCCGCCGCTCGAAACTTGTCAACGATGCGAGCGCCAGGTCTGCAATCTCAAGAAAGGACTCGAAATCTGCCGCGATGGCAGCGCGATGCGCGTAGACGAACGCCACGCAATCGTTCCACGCCGCCCCAATGGACAATGAATCCTCAAGCCACGCCTCTGTACTGATGCGATCGGTGACCAAACCGGCTTCGACCACCCATTCCAGACCCCCGGAATGGCTGAATGCTCCGACCGGAAAAGCCGGCGACATCCAGGACATGAGTTCATACAGCGCCATGCCCAACCCTAGCTGTGATGATGGTGGTGATGGCCGTGATGATGATGGCCCGCCGGCTCCTGCGGCCGGGCGCCCGATTCATAGGCGCCGCCTTCAGGGTCAAACGGCGCGCTGATCGAGGTGCAGGCGCCACCCAACAAACCGACCATTTCCGCGATGACGTGATCGGCACGAATGCGCAGCGCATTGGCTTCGCTCATAAATTGCGTTGGCAAATGCCGATTCCCCAAATGCCACGCAATGCGCACAAATGTTCCAGGATCGCGGGCTGTGACCTCTATCAAGGATTCCAATGCGGCATGGATACGTATCAGCCGCCCATCGTCGAGACGCAGACAATCGCCGTCGCGCAACCGCACCACATTGGGCATGTCGAGCATCACGCTTTCTGCGGCCTCCGTCACGTAGAGCGCCCGGCGGCGCGTGCGCAGGTCATGATCAAGCCGCACCGAGTCCAGCGCCCCCTTGGGCGCCGACGCTGCCGGTACGATCGCTGTTACCCGGTGCATGGCCGTCTCCATCAAAACAGGAAATAGCGCTGCGCCATGGGCAGCACTTCGGCAGGCTCGCAGACCAGCAATTCGCCGTCGGCGCGCACTTCGTAGGTTTCAGGATCGACTTCGATGACCGGCGTCGCGTCGTTCAAAATCATCGAGCGTTTGCCAATGCCCGAGCGCACATCCGATACAGGGGACAATGGCCGTTTCAGGCCAAGGCGGCTGGCCAGACCATCTTCCATCGCGATGCGCGAAACGAACAGAAGGCTCTGCTGCACGAGCGCCTGCCCGTAGGCGCCGAACATCGGACGTGCGTGCACGGGTTGCGGCGTGGGGATCGACGCGTTCGGATCGCCCATCATGGCGTAAACGATCATGCCGCCCTTCAAAATCATGTCAGGTTTCACGCCGAAGAAGGACGGTGTCCAGATCACTAGGTCTGCGAGCTTGCCGGGTTCGATGGAGCCGACTTCGCGCGCGACACCCTGCGCGATGGCGGGATTGATGGTGTATTTCGCGACATAGCGGCGAACGCGAAAATTGTCGTTCTCGCCAGTTTCGGCCGGCAATCGGCCGCGCTGCACTTTCATTTTGTGCGCCGTCTGCCAGGTGCGCGTGATCACCTCACCAACGCGGCCCATGGCCTGGCTGTCCGAGGAGATGATCGAAAGCGCGCCGAGGTCATGAAGGATGTCTTCGGCTGCAATCGTTTCCTTGCGGATGCGGCTTTCGGCGAAGGCCAGATCTTCTGGAATGGACGGATCGAGATGGTGGCAGACCATGAGCATGTCCAAATGCTCGTCGATCGTGTTGACCGTGAAGGGCCGCGTCGGATTGGTCGACGATGGAATGACGTTCGCCAGCCCCGCTAGCTTGATGATATCCGGCGCGTGGCCGCCGCCTGCGCCTTCGGTATGGAAGGCGTGGATGGTGCGCCCCTTGAATGCGGCGATGGTGTCTTCGACAAAGCCGGATTCATTCAGCGTGTCGGTGTGGATCATCACCTGAACGTCGAAGCGGTCGGCGACCGACAGACAGCAATCGATGGCGGCGGGCGTGGTGCCCCAATCCTCGTGCAGTTTCAGCGCCGCCGCGCCCGCTTTGATCTGTTCGATCAAGCCCTCCGGACGGCTGGAATTTCCTTTGCCCGCGAAAGCGAGGTTTACCGGCAGGCCTTCAGCCGCCAATAGCATGCGTTCAATATGCCAAGGGCCAGAGGTGCAGGTGGTGGCGTTGGTGCCGGTGGCCGGGCCGCTGCCGCCGCCGATCATGGTTGTGACGCCGCTGGCGATCGCTTCGTCCACCTGTTGCGGACAGATGAAGTGGATGTGCGCGTCGACGCCGCCTGCGGTGAGGATTTTACCCTCGCCTGCGATGATTTCGGTGCCGGGGCCGATAATGATGTCCACGCCCGGTTGAATGTCGGGATTGCCGGCTTTGCCGATGGCGAGAATGCGTCCGCCCTTCAGCGCCACGTCGGCTTTAACGATCCCCCAATGGTCAATGATCACCGCGTTGGTGATGACGGTGTCTGCAGCGCCTTGGTTGTTGGTGAGCTGCGACTGGCCCATGCCATCGCGGATCACCTTGCCGCCGCCGAACTTCACTTCCTCGCCATACAGCGTGCGGTCGCTTTCAATCTCGATGAAGAGCTCGGTGTCGGCCAGGCGCATTTTATCGCCGGTCGTCGGGCCGAACATGTCGGCGTAAGCGGCGCGCTTGATCTTATAGGCCATGCGCGCTCACTCTTTGCTTGCGGAGTCGTCCAGAGGTCCGGAGATTTCTCCCCGGAACCCCTGGACCACCCTTGCGCCCCGCAACGGAATTAAATTGATCTGACGCGTCTGGCCCGGCTCGAAGCGCACGGCCGAGCCCGAGGGAATATCCAAGCGCTTGCCGCGCGCTTTGGCGCGATCGAAAGACAATGCCGAATTGGTCTCCGCGAAGTGGTAGTGGCTGCCGACCTGAATCGGCCGGTCGCCGGTATTGGCGACGCGCAGTTTCGTCACCGGCAAACCTGCATTCAATTCGATCTCGCCTGCGGCGGGGATGATCTCACCCGGGATCATGGATTGCTCCTAACGGATCGGATCATGGACGCTCACCAATTTCACGCCGTCGGGAAACGTCGCCTCGACCTGTACGTCGGGGATCATTTCTGGCACGCCCTGCATGACCTGCTCGCGGCGAATGACGTGGGCTGCGGACTCCATCAGTTCGGCGACGCTGCGCCCATCGCGCGCGCCTTCCATGACAAAATCAGATATAATCGCGACCGCCTCGGGGTAGTTCAGCTTCACTTGGCGCTCGAGGCGCCGGCGCGCCACCGTGGCCGCCATGGCGATGAGTAATTTGTCTTTTTCGCGCGGCGTTAGATTCATTGTGCGCTCCTTTTCAGCACGCCCAAACGCGCGGCATGTCCTTGCCGTCGCGGATAATGTTCAAAGCCGTTAGCGCATCCGCGCGCAGCGTCTCGCCGTCCGGCGCCAAGAGGCGCGCAACCAACAGCTCACTCCAGGCGCTGGCGACGCAACGACCCTGCGCGTCTTCGAAAGCGTCTCTTAGACGATCCAAACGTGACGCTGCGTCGGGCGCGGCATGAATGATGATCGCGGATGCGCGCGCGCCGTCGCCAATCGCTTTCCGCTGCAGATGCTGGTCGACGGCCCCCTGCAGGTGCAGCGTTTCGGCGAAGATCAAACGGCCGTCGCGATGAATGCGCCAGGCATCCCTTATCTCGCCGCTATTCATGCGCTCATCCATCGCCGCGCGGCCGAAGACGAGCGCCTCGATGGCCAGAAAGCTGCTTTGCGCGGTGAGCCTCACATTGACACGGCGTGACAGCCGCGCGCGATCGAACACAATGGTTTCCTGCGGCAGCCATTCAGCGGCGCAGTGATCGTCAACATCGAGCGATGTCTCGATCAGCGCGGGCTCCGCCAACGCGCGATAGATTTTTTCGGCGGCTTGTGTGGTCACGCAAGCCGCCGCGCCATCGCGCCATCGTGCGCTTTGCGAAAGCCGGTCGCCGCCGGTCAGGCCGCCTGACGTGTTCAGGAGCACGGCGCAGGGCGCTTCGGCAGGCGCGGTGACCATTCGCGCGCGCAAGCATCCCGACTGAAAGGTTTCATAGGCGCGCGTACGCCCGGCGCGATGCGCGAAGCCCAGCCGCACCTCGCCTCGGCTGCGCACCGCAACCATGGACGGCGTCTCGGGGAGCAGGAAATCCAGGCGCGCCGGCTCGCGCCGTGCGGGAAGAGTCCATTGCCTGCGATCGGACAAGCGCGCGCCCCCTGGGCCAAAGCCAAACCAGTGCGGGATAGTGAGGGCCTGAAGCGCAAAGCCGGTATGCGCGATTTGACGTATTGACCGGGCCCATAAAAAAGAAAGACGCCGCAGCGTTGCGCCGGAGGGGCCGGGTTGCGATCCGGAACGGCGGTAGGCTGCGGCGTCTGGCCGCGCGATCGATGAAACGCGGCGCACTTCTACATTAGAACTGCAATTGCAGGCCTGCGATGAACGCGTCGGACGACGACGTCGCATTTGTGTCGGCAATGGCGTAGACAGCGCTCAAACGGGCGTTATGGCCTTTAATGATGTAGTTCACGCCGAAGTCGTACTGTTCCGTTTCAACGCCGGTAAGGTCGGCGTCGAAGTTCTGGTAGCGCACGACAGGCTGGAACTTGCCCATGCCGACTTCCTGCGGGAACAAAAAGGCTGCCGACACCAAATAACCGTCGCCTTGCGTGATGCCGCCGACATTGTCCGTCGATCCCGCGCCGCCAAAGCCTGGCGCGACATCGAACGTGTCGTCGGTGTCGAATTTATAATAGGCGCCCTCCAAAGTGATCGCGCCGCCGTCCATCACCTTCTTTTCCATCAGAAGGTCGACATTATAGCCGAGATAGTCGCCCGACGCGCCGGCCAGACCCACGCCATCCTTTTGGTATTGCAGAGCAAAGGCGAGCGTGAGCACGTCCGCCGAACCGTAATAGGTCGAGCTCGTGTAATAAGCCGGGTTGTCTTCAACTTCCCAGAAATTGTAGGCGACCCGACCGGCATACAAAAGATTGTCGCCCTCGCTCGACGCGCCGCTAATTTCATTGTGGCCTTCAAATGCGCCGACGGCGTAGGTGAGCTTTTTGTCGAACACCTTGCCCCAAACCGTGACGCCGTTATCGCGGCCGGCGAACTTGGCCGGATATTGCGAGACCACGCCCGGATAATTCCAGGAGCTGAGATAATATGGACCGTCAAGATTGGCGCGATCGCTCGGCGGCAGCATACGGCCTGCCCAAATATTGAACGCGTCATTGAATTCGAAGCGCGCGTAACCGTCCAACAATTTAATATCGCCGTCGGAATTGCGCTCCGTGTTGAATGTTCCCTTGATTGTGTCCGTCAGATTGGCGTTCAAATACAAACGAATGCTGTCCAGCTCAAAATCGCTGGAGCGGCTGCCATTTGGCGCTGCATCTTCCGCGCTGGTGAAGCTTGTGCGCATCCCCATGCCCACATTGATCGATTGGCCATCGCCGAATTCGATCGTCGCGCCTGCATTCGCGGCGCTGGCGCTCATCAACGCCGCCGCAGCAGCGCCCGCGCCTAAGAACGTACGCAATTTTTTCCACCGATCCCCGGCCGATTTCGCTGTGAAGTTTGTTGTAGAAGTCATCGTGTCCCCTTCCCGTCGTGCGCCCGAACCGGACATCGGCCACGCCGCGCACGAAAGTTCGTCAACTGAAGGAAACGCTAAGCCTTCAAGGGCGCGCGCCGAAATACGTCAAAGCGCGTAATCGGCGCCAAGCGCTCCGGCGCGGCATACGTCAAATGACCCATAGGCGCGTTTTGGGGCCCGCCTCATAGTCCGCGCTGCTCAGTTGCAAAGAGGAGTGTTGGGCGATGCGCATGGGGATTAAGCGAGCCGGATTAACGGCCGTATTATTGGCGGGCGTTGCGCTCGCCGCGTGTTCTAAAGGCGGGGAAAAAGCTGCAGCGACGGACGAAAGTCCGAAAGTCGGCGTGCTCCAGTCCTTGAGCGGCACGATGGCGATCAGCGAAGTCACGGTGAAAAACGCCGAGATGCTCGCGATCGAAGAAATCAATGCAGCGGGCGGCGTTCTCGGCAAGCAGATCACCGCGATCGTCGAGGATGGCGCCTCGGATCCGGCCGTGTTCGCGCAAAAAGCCGCAAAGCTGGTGGAAAGCGACAAGGTCGTCACGGTGTTCGGCGGCTGGACCTCATCAAGCCGCAAGGCGATGCTGCCGGTGTTCGAAAAGAACAAGAATCTGCTCTGGTATCCAGTGCAGTTCGAAGGCAATGAATGCTCGCCGAACATCATGTATTCCGGCGCGCAACCGAACCAGCAGATCCTGCCAGCGTTCGATTGGGCAAAGGAAAAAGGCTATAAGAGCTATTTCCTGGTCGGTTCCGATTACGTGTTCCCACGCACCGCGAACCTGATTCTGAAAAAACACATCGAAGACGCCAAGCTCATCTTGAAGGGCGAAGAATATCAGCCGATGGGCGGCACGGATTTCTCCGGCGTCGTGGCGAAGATCAAGGCCGCAAAGCCTGACATCATCATGAACACCTTGAACGGCGACAGCAACGTGGCCTTCTTCAAGCAATTGGCCGCGGCAGGTCTACCGCCAGCGAAGCTGCCTGTCATGTCGTTCTCGATCGGCGAACAAGAAACTCAAGCGATGGGCCCCGCCCTTCTCGAAGGCTCCTATGCCGGCTGGAACTATTTCCAAACTTTGGAAAA
>JBEVJO010000406.1:0-2989 GCA_040510175.1 Caulobacterales bacterium | reverse complement strand
GGTTCGAATCCTCTTGCTCCGACCATCTAAATTCAACTCCTTGAGCCTCCCGGCCTCTCGGCATTTTCGGCGTGTGCGGGCCCCCTGTGTGGGACTCTGCGAAATCAGCGCCAACGAAGATCATCGGCAACTTCGCCATCGCTGAAAAGACGCGCGGCATAATCGAATGAACAGCTAGCAAGCGTCCGAACTTCACGGCATAGCTCGCGTCAAGCACGGTCTTGGCTTCCCATGGCTAGGCACGCCATGTGCTGCTAGTTGATGTCGTCTACGATGCCGCCATCCACCCGTAGGACGCTCCCGTTCGTCGCTGAGGCTTGCGGCGAACAAACGTAAATGATCATGGAAGCAACTTCATCGACCGTCGCTGCGCGCTGAATAATGGACGACGCGCGGTTGGCGGTGACAAAGGCTCGGCCCGCCTCTTCAGCCGACATCCCTTGATCCATCGCGGGCTTCAGCATCTGCGTCACGCCATGAGACAGAGTCGTTCCGACAAGCACCACATTCGCTGTAACGCCCGTGCCCGCCATGCGTTTCGCCAGCCCACGCGAAACCGCGTGGAGCGCAAGCTTCGTCGCGCCGTAGGAAATGAGCTCCGGTTGTATGTTGCGCGCCGACTCAGACGAAATGAACACCAGCCGTCCCCACCCTGCGGACTCCATCCCGCGCAAATAGTGTCGGCTGAGCCGGACTGCCGTCATCACGTTCGTTTCCCAGGATTGGTTCCACGCTGCGTCAGGCGTTTCGAAGAAATCCTCCCAGGCTACGGCAAAAGCGTTGTTGATCAGGATGTCTGCCTTGGGCTCGACATCCGTTAGGACGGCGCAGCCGGCCTCGGAGCCCATGTCGGCGACGACGCCGCGCACAATTCCCGCACCGCCGCTTTGCACTTCTGCAATCGCGGCGTCCACGCTTTCTCTAGATCGGCCATTGATCACAACGGTCGCCCCCGCAGCCATCAATCCCTTCGCAGTGGCGAGGCCGATCCCTTTGGTCGACCCAGTGATGATCGCAGTCTTTCCTGACAAGTCGATTTTCAAAGACGTCTCCTAGATTTTCATTGGCGCTTTCCACCGGCCGAGTCCGCATTTCCGCACAACGGCTCCGCAAACTTAGCGCTACGTCTGGCCACAGAGCAATGGCATGAGATCGCCATTCAGAGGCGGCGAAGTCCGCACAACTAGGGAGCACGAATGTGAAAGTGGCGACGGTTCCGCGCGACGACATGTATGTGGGACAAATACCAAAAATCAGGATCTCGACGCTCGACGACGCAGCATTCGGCGACATGATCTTCGGCCCGAATGGCGCCTATTGGCGATCCGCCAAAGATAATAACTATCTCTATTTACCTTGGGAAACCCTGAAGGGGCTGTTTGAGGCGAATGGCTCGCTAAAAACCAATGGCGCTTTAAAGCCAAGCTGATCTATGATGCAGCGAAGTTTCAGCCAATGCACTTAAATCAAGAAACTGCGGAGCATTTTGTTGGCGTCGCGTTAGAAGCGACCCTCCAAGGATCAAGCAAAAACTTGGCTGCGCTACCCGCTCCAATATATGTGACCGACGAGCTTGGCTTCGTCACCTATTTCAACGAAGCATGTGTGGTGTTTGCCGGCCGCGTCCCGGTTATCGGACGGGATCGATGGTGCGTCACGTGGCGATTGTTGACCTATGAAGGAAAAGCATTGCCGCACGACCAGTGTCCGATGGCGCAGGCCATTCGGCAAAAGCGACCGCTCCGAGGGGCCGTTGCAATTGCGATTCGTCCCGATCGCGCTCGACGTACTTTCTCCCCCTTTCCAACGCCACTTCTGAATAAAACAGGGACGCTCTTAGGCGCGGTAAACGTCCTTCTAGATTTGACCCGAGAGCGCGAGATTATTGATTTGCGCCGAAAGGCGAAAGAGTGCCGCCAATGGGCGGCAGCCGCAACGAACCCGCAAACAGCGAATGCGTTCAACCGCCTGGCAGAAGAACAAGAGACAAAAGCTGAAACGCTTGACCGACTGAATAAATTGGACGCCGGTCCTTTTCTCAGGTCGTGAGCAGGCCATCAATCTAGAGAGGTTTGCATAGGGCGTCGTAAGCATCGCGGCAACGCGCTAGGATTGAGCCTGCTACCTATTCAAGGCGAACCCGGCTGGTCTTAAGTCGGTCGCGGCGTGCGAGGCAAAGTGTGACAGGCACAATTGACGTTGCGATCGTCGGCGGGGGCGCGGCGGGCATCGCCGCCGCATCCAGGCTCGCCGCCAAAGGCCGGTCCGTTTTATTGATCGAAGCACTGTCCCGGCTTGGCGGCCGCGCGCATACTCGCCTTATCCAGGATATGCCGCTCGATATGGGCTGCGGCTGGCTGCATTCGGCGGAGCGCAATCCGCTCGCGGCGCTGGCCGAAACCAAAGGGCACGCGATCGATCACAGCGTCGCGGCTTGGGGCCGGCAATTGGGAAACATCAACTTCTCCCCGAACGAACAGCACGAGGCCTGGGCCGCGTATGAGGCATTCGGCGAAACGCTGCGCAACGCCCCTCCGGCGAGCGATCGCGCCGCCGACGCACTCGCGCCAAACGATCGCTGGCGGCCCTTCATCGATGGGCTCAGCAGTTTCATCAATGGCGCGGCGTTGAGCCAGCTCTCGGTTGCGGACTTTCTCGCCTATGACGATGCGGCGAGCGAAAACAATTGGCGGCTGCCCAGCGGGTACGGCGCGTTCATTGCAAGCTTTGGCGACGCCCTGCCTCGGTCGCTCGACACGAACGTCCATTCGATCGTGCAGGGCAAAGACATCGTGTTGACGACGTCGCGCGGCGAGATCCGCGCCAGAAACGCCATCATCGCCATATCCACCACGGCTTTGGCCAAAGGCGGCATCCGTTTCGCGCCTGACTTGGCCGATCATTTGCACGCCGCGCACTGCCTGCCGCTTGGACTGGCCAACAAGGTGTTCCTGTCGCTCGCGACGCCGGAGGCCGCGCCGGCCGAATC
>JBEVJO010000405.1:0-6575 GCA_040510175.1 Caulobacterales bacterium | reverse complement strand
GGCCTCACGCGGCGGCAAAGCGGGCGGTTCATCGGCGCTGACGCCGCTCGGGGAGGAGGCGCTACAACGGTTTCGGGCGATGGAGGCCGCCTGTCTGGATGCGACAAAGGCGGATCGCGCCTTTTTCAAACGGCGCGCTTCGGCCAAGAAGTGACTGCTTCGTGGCGGGATCCCGGCGTGGCCTTGCTTTTCGGCCGGCGCCGGCTACGAAATATCCCAGTGGACATATCCAATCAGAAAAAACGGCGATGCTGACGCCGCTTGAATGGGACGCTTTGCGCGTTAGCCTGATCGTCGGCGCGCGCGCGACCGTCATTGCTTTGCCGCTGGCGGTGTTTCTAGCCTGGCTGCTGGCGACCAAGAGATTTCCGGGAAAGTCCTTTTTGGATGCCGTAGTGCACGCGCCAATGGTGCTGCCGCCCGTTGTCGTCGGTTATTTGCTGCTGCTCTTTCTGGGACTGCGCAGTCCCGTGGGCGGATTTTTATTTGAGCATTTCGGCATCCGCCTCGCTTTCACCTCCGGCGGCGCTAGCCTTGCGTCGGGCTTGATGGCGCTGCCCTTGATGGTGCGGGCGGTGCGCCTCTCGATCGCCGCGATTGATCCCGGCCTTGATGTCGCCGCGCGATCTTTAGGCGCAACGCCTTTTGACCGCTTCTGGAACATAACCCTACCGCTGGCGGCGCCGGGCATCGTCGCCGCCGCCATCATTGGCTTCGCGGCCAGTCTCGGCGAGTTCGGCGCCATCATCACCTTCGCCGCGAATGTGCCGGGCGAAACGCAGACTTTGCCGCTCGCGATCTATGCGGCCCTGCAACAACCCGACGGCGATTTGGCGGCCCTGCGGCTTTGCGGCATTTCCATCGCGCTTGCGATTGCGGGCCTGGCCGGCGCGGAATACTTCACGCAGCGACAACGCGCCTGGATCGACGGCGACACGCGGACATTCGATGCTGCGCGTTGATGTCGACCGCGTACTCGGCGCTTTCGCAATCAAGGCCGCGTTCGAGGCGCCGGCGCAGGGGGTCACGACATTGTTCGGCCCGTCCGGATCGGGAAAATCTTCTATCCTCGCCATGCTCGCCGGGGCGATAAAGCCGGAGCGAGGCCACATCGCAATCGGCGCGCGGGTGCTGTTCGACTCCAGGAGCGGCGTGAACGTTCCGATGGAGGCCCGCCGTATCGGCTGGGTGTTTCAAGATTCGCGGCTGTTTCCGCATCTGGACGTGCGGCGCAATCTGTTGTTCGGCTTGGAGCGCGCACCGGAAAGCGCACGCACGATCGGTTTCGATTCCGTGATCCAGGTGCTCGGGCTTGAGCATTTTCTGGCGCGCGCGCCAAGGCACTTGTCCGGCGGCGAGAAGCAACGTGTTGCACTCGGCCGCGCGTTGTTGGCGCAACCGCAATTACTGCTTTTGGATGAACCGCTGGCTGCGCTCGATTCCACGCGCAAGGCAGAGATCATTCCGTTTCTGTCAAACGCGGTGCGTCAGTTCGCTTTGCCCGCTTTGTATGTGACCCATTCTCTGGCCGAGACAGTGCGCATGTCCGATCATCTTGTACTCATACAGAATGGCGCTGTTGCGGCGTCGGGACCGCCGGCCGCGCTGCTGGCGCGCACCGATCTGCCGATGCTCAATGCCCGCGCCGATACCGGGGCGCTCATTCACGCGACAATTCTGGAACGGAGCATAGCGGGCGCGTTGTGCGATATTGGCGGCGCGCAATTGCGCGCGCCGGTCGATGGCGCAGTAGGTGAGCGCGTCCGTCTCTATGTGTTCGCGCGCGACGTTATTCTGGCGCTGCAGCCGCCGGTCGGACTTTCGGTGCGCAATCATGTGACCTGCCGGATCATTGCCCTTTCGGCGCGCGCCCAGGGCGGTGTGCTGGCGAGTTTGCAAGCGGGTGACGCGCACTTCATCGCCGCAATCACCGAAGGTGCTGTGCGCGACCTCAATCTTCGGACCGGTTTGGACGTCGTCGCGCTGATCAAGGCCTCAGCATTGGAGGGCGGCACGCGCGGGCTGTTGGACGCGCTCGGTTAAAAGCGCGCGACGTCTTCGAGTAGGGAAACTGCACCGCCTGTTGAGCGCCTCTGTCTTGTGTTTTAATCTCGACCATTTATATCGAGATTTGTTCGCGCAAATTGCACGGAGCGGGAAATGACCTTCACGCAAGACACTCAGCAATCGCAATGGATTGCTTCTTCGCGTTGTTGCGCCCGGTAAACCGGCAAATTCGCGTTTTCTTTTTCGTTTGGGTCCGCCTCCTCCCTTAAGCGTGACCCGACCCGGCCGCTAACGTTTCCTCTTTGGCGTTTAGCGGCCGGGACGCCTTTTGGAGCATTCCCATGGCTCAATCCCATCTTGAAGCGTCTGGTTTTATTCACGACGCGGAAGCGCTCCACGGAGCCGTTTTCAGCGGCGTCCAACTCGACGCCGCCGCCGAATACCTCACGCTACGGCAAGCCTATGTCGACCTGCAGCGGAAGGGCGAACACGCGCAGGCCGATGTTCTGGCGCGCGTAACGCCACGCTTGTTTCACCACCTTGCGCGCGAGGGATTGCTCGCCGCCCCTGGCATTGCGTGATAAATGATCGCTGCAATTCAGGTTCGGCGGAGGCGTGACGTTCAATCCGCTGGATTGCGAAATAAGGAGAGCGGGACATGACTTTGGCCTTGGGCGACATCGCACCGGATTTTGAAGTCGAAACCACGGACGGCAAAATCCAATTTCATAAATGGCTAGGAGACTCTTGGGGCGTTTTGTTCTCGCATCCCAAGGATTTCACGCCCGTGTGCACCACCGAACTCGGCGCCCTCGCCAAGCTAAAACCTGAATTCGACAAACGCGGCGTCAAGTTGATTGGCTTGTCGGTTGATCCCGTTGACCGGCATGCGGCCTGGGCCGCTGACATTGAAGAGACCCAAGGCGCCTCGCCGAATTATCCAATCATCGCGGACAGCGATTATGTGGTTTCGAAGCTCTACAACATGCTGCCGGCCGCCGTTTCCGGCGACCCGCTGAAGCGCTCGCCGGCCGACAATCAAACCGTCCGCAACGTCTTCATTGTCGGCCCGGACAAAAAGCTGAAGCTGATCCTCGTCTACCCGATGACGACGGGCCGCAATTTCGATGAGATTTTGCGCGTCATCGATTCCTTGCAGCTGACGGCCAAGCATCGCGTCGCCACGCCGGCGAATTGGAAGCAAGGCGAAGACGTGATTATCGCCGGCTCGGTGTCCGACGACGAAGCCAAGACGATTTATCCAAATGGCTGGAAAGCGCCGAAGCCCTATCTGCGCATCGTTCCACAGCCAAAATAGCGGCCAAAGGTCCACTTGGAGGACTTGCCCTTGCTGCAGCGCAGCATAAGTGCTGATCTGAAGATGTTTCAGCAGCACTGGCGCTCAAAGCATGGATAAACCAGTCAAGACGCCGAACAAGGCCAGCCGCGCAGCGTCATCGGCCCAGACCGTGCTCGTTCTGCAGGGCGGCGGCGCCCTGGGCTCCTATCAGGCCGGCGTGTTTGAAGCGCTGGAAAAGGAAAAGGTCGCGCCGCAATGGATTGCCGGGATTTCCATCGGCGCGATCAATGCGGCCTTGATCGCCGGCAATCCGCCCGAACAGCGCGTGCCGCGCATGCGCGAGTTCTGGGAGCAGGTGACGTCCGGATTCAAGATTGATCCGTTCCTGACGTCGGGCGATGCGCGCACCTGGTACAATGAATCCAGCGCGCTCTGGACGTCGACCTTCGGTGCGCCCGGCTTTTTCCGGATGCGCGTACCGCCGCCTTACATGATGACCTACAACAAAACGGCGGAGCTGAGCCTTTATGACACCACGCCTTTACGCGAAACGCTGGAGCGGCTGATCGATTTCGATCTACTCAATAATAACGGCATGCGACTCAGCGTCGGCGCGGTCGAGATCAAAAGCGGCAACTTCGTTTATTTCGACAACACGCGGCATCGCATCGGCCCGGAGCACATCATGGCGTCCGGCGCTCTGCCCCCTGGCTTCCCGCCGGTTGAAATCGATGGCAAGTTTTATTGGGACGGCGGCATCGTCTCCAACACCCCGCTGGACTACGTGCTGTCGGAAAACCTGAACGATCCACTACTGGTTTTTCAGGTCGATCTGTTCAGCGCACGCGGCGAATTGCCGAAATCCATGTTCGACGTGTCCGAGCGCGAAAAAGACATTCGCTATTCCAGCCGCACCCGCATGAACACCGACATGCATTTGCGCCTGCACCGCACGCGAAAAGCGTTGCACGCGCTTCTGGACAAGCTGCCGCCGGAGCTGCGCAGCGATCCGAACGTCAATGTTTTGCAAGAAATCTGGGCCGAACGCCCACTCGCGATCGTGCAATTGATTAACCGCCGCCGCGAGTACCAGAACTCATCGTCCGATTACGAATTTTCCCGGCGCACAATGCTTGATCACTGGCAGGAAGGCGGCGAGGCAGTCTGCAAGTCGCTGAAAAAGAACGACTGGCGGAAGATTATTGCCTCTCGTGATGACGCCGCCGCGCTCGATTCCGAGCATCCTGCGAAAAACTAGCCCCACAGGCGATATTGGTGTTGCGGGTTCGCCTCCCAGGGGCGATCTTTGTATTTGGTTAACTTACCGGCGTGCAACCTTAAGCGTATGTCTGCGTTGCGACATTGATAGACGTTTCAGAGTCTTAGGGGAGACCACCGTGGCCCAACCGTCCTTACTCGCAAAACCGCCTGAGCTTCCAACAGCGCAATCCGCAGTTTCGCCTGTGACAGCGCCCGTGGCGCAGCCGGTGATCGCGCGGGAAGTTCAACCGCTGAACGAGACGTTAAAGACGCCGGTTCAACCGGGCGCAAACCCAGTCGCCGAGGTGCAAGCCAAATTGCGCGCAGCGCTGACGGACGCGCCCGCGAAGCCTTCGCTTGCCACGGACATCTTCTTCAAGACGATGATGGCGGTTTCCTGTGTCGGCACCACTTTGGTGGGCTTGGCCATTGGCGTGGCTTGCGTGTTCCTCGGCACCGCGATCTACCTGTTTCCGGTGACCGCTGGGCTCAGTCTCGCCGCTGTCGTAATCAGCTCAGGTTATCTTGCCTATCGTATGTATACGGGTTCGCCGAAAGAGGCCGCGACTCGTCGCGCCAGCGCTAAAGCCGGAGACATGTTCGAGCCGTTAGCCGCCGGGCGCTTTAACGTTGCTGGGGTTGCGTAAGCTTCTGCGCGAAGGACATCATCTCCATCGCGAAACGTGGGTTTTTCGCTGCAAGTAAGCCGACAATCAACGAAATGCCGAGTGCGGTTCCAGGCCGCGTGCGGATGATGTCGGCGATGCCGACCTGGAACGAATGGTCCGGCTTGCCGTCGCCGTCTTTGTCTTCGTTCGCTTCATGAGTCAGGATAGACGCCCCAATAGCGGCGATCGCCGCTGCGAGCAGCGCGATGATCGCATAGGCGCCGGCGTCGCCGACATAGGGCTTGACCAACGCGAATAAGGCGCAGGCCAACGCGATAACGCTGAGCGCGGAGGCGGCGGCGATGGCGCCGCCTGCAGCGACCAGAAACGCAGGACGCTTGATCATGTTCATCGGCGCCGGCTGTTGTTCAGCATCAGGCCAATGATCATGCCCACGCCGACGGCTGCGACGGCGGCCGTCACCGGGCGCTCGCGGATTTTGTCGACGACAACAGCTGTCGCCTTGCCAAAGGATTCCTCAGCCTTCTCGATGGTTGGCTGCAGCATTGCCTTTGCGTCGGTGACACGCGCCTTGAGGACGTCCGTGGCGATCTCCGCCGCATCCTGCAGCGGCCCGCCCACGCCCTCGGCGTGCCGCAAATCGCGCGCGGTCGCTGGGAAGTGTCGTTCCATAACAAGTCTCCGCTGTGAGAAGAGATGGCCTCTGATTAGCACAAATGGCGGTTTGCCGAGGAATTCCAAACCGGCCAAGCGGGCTTAGAACCAAATTTCACCGGAAATCGCCAAAAATGCCGCACCTCAGGCGGCGCACATCCCCTCGCCTAAACTTTTTTGTCTTCTATCACAGGCCCAACAATATAGCCTAAATCAATTACTTAAAAGCCATAACGCCGCAGGCCTGCCTAAGCGGCGCCAGCACCGCTAGGGAAACCGCCGGATTGGGCGCTTGTTCCGCGCCGGGCGCTGAAAGACGGCCGCTGAGCGCAACAAAAAAGGGTGCGCCTTGCGCACCCTTTTTCAAATCTTCTCAATCGCCAAGCGAGCCTGGCGCAAGATTTACATGGCGGCCAAGCGCGCCCAGCGAAGCGTTTCGGCTTCGCGACGGCTGTCGTCGCTGGTCCGCGCCTTGCGCCGCGTGGTCGGCTGATACGCCGCAGCCGCGTGCTCGGCGCAATACGGGCAGCCTTCTTGAATTGGATGGCCGCAGAAGCCGAAATTGGTGTCGGTCGGGTCGCCCACCGGCCACTTGCACATGCGATCGCGGATGGTGAGCACATTGGCCGTGGCGCCGTCTTCGAGCCGCAGCGGCTCGACTTCAATTAGCCGCGGAACAGGACGCTGGCGCAACGCCATGGCGCCGGGCTGGATCGTGCTGGATC
>JBEVJO010000404.1:0-10679 GCA_040510175.1 Caulobacterales bacterium | reverse complement strand
ATGTAGAGACCGGCAAAGCAGGCCGAGATGATCAGCACACGGTTTTTAATCCCGGCGTCATCGAGTTCGGCCTCCAAGCGGCTCGGCGACAAGAACGCCTGCAGGCGCTTCTCCTCGTAAATCGCCGCGCCCTTATTGTGCTGACCGTGCGAGGTGATGAACAGGAACAGCACGTCGTCGGGGTTCATCACTTCGCCAATTCTGGCGAGCGTGGTTGAGAAATGCTCCGGCGTTGCGGCGGGCCGATCCTCACCCAGAGCGGCAGCGCCATTCGACAAAACAACGACCCGGGGCGACCCGCCATAATGCTTGGCCAGGATGTCGGCTGCGCCGCTCGCCTCCTTATCGAAGACATGCTCGCCGCCAAGGGCCGCCGATAAAATGAAAACGTCGCGCTTGCTGGGCGCGCTCGGCTTCAGTTGCGCCAGAGCGGCATCCATCAGCCGTTTCTGGCGGAGCGCCTCCTTGGGGCTCCAAGCCAGCTCAACCGAAACAAGCGGCGCAAACTCGGTTTGACAGGGAATGGTTTTGAGGGGCGCGGCGGACGCCAACGCTCCACAGGCCAGCGCCAGCAAAGGCGCGGTTGCAATCAATCGGATCACCCTCATGCGCCGATCCGGCCACAGCTTTGTGCGCAATGCAACTGGGGAGCGCCGCGTCCCCAACCTATCCCATGCGGAAAGCGCGCTTTCCTGGTCGCCGCGCTTAGTGTTTTTCGGAAGGCGACGTCCAATAAACGGCTTTGCCGGTGGAATCGACGCTGGCGATTCGATGATCGTGATAGCTCCAAGCGAGACCCGTCACCGGCGCCTGGTGTCCGCGCAACAGGAATGCGCGCTCGCCCGTCTTGACCTTGTAGCCTTCGACCTCGCCCTTCTGCGTGGAGACCAGCAGAATTGTACCGTCCGGATTGTAGACCAGATCAAGGTTCGGACACTTGCCCTCCTTGTTCAATTCCGCCTGTGTGCACGGACGCGTTGGAATGTTCTGCATGCCGATGCCGTCAAACGCGCTCCACAATTTGGTGACGCCGTCCTCGCCGGTGCTGGCGAGCGTCGTGGTGTTCGGCGAAAAGGCCAGCGCGTTCACGGCGCCAGTATGCCCATAGGCCGTGTACAACACCTTTCCGGTCGCCGGATCGATGAAGGAGATGCCGCCCGACTTCAAACCGACCGCGATCGCGAAACCATCGGGGCGCCAGGCGATGGCGGTGATCGGGCTGTCAAAGGTACGCCGCACCGGCGGCGTCCCTTCGATCGGCGAACGGACGTCGAGCACGCCGTCGTCATTGCCGCTGGCCAGAAGGATATCGTCCGGCTTCCACGCGACTTTGCGCACCGGCGATTTGCCGATCGTTATGCGCTGACGCGACGCATCCGCCAACCGCCAGACATAGACGGAACCGTCCGTTGAGGCCGCCGCCATCTGGCGGGCGCCGCCGTCAAGCTTGACGTCCGTCAGCGGCTTTTGCCCGCTCTGGTATTGCTGGAAAAACTTGCCCGACGTCGCTTCGTATCCACGCACAGTTCCCGCCGAATTGGCGATCACCAAAAGCCACTCGTCGGAGCCGAAATCGACCGCCGCGAGCGACGTGGATTTCGTGTCCAGTTCCTTCACGAATTGCAGCACCGGCGGTTCGGCCGAATAGCCTGATGGCGCGGGTTGCAGCGGCGCGGGCGCCGCCGGCTGCGGCGCCGCTTCGGTGGAGCGCGCCGCGACGGTCAGCGGCAATGAATTGAAATAATGGCGCACCGCCAGAAACACGATGCCAAAGAGGACGCTGAGGCCCAGCCCAAAGGCGAAGGCGCGATGCCAGGATATCTCGCGCCGCCGCCGGTTTGACCGCGCGCCGCGCGGCTCGGGCGTCTTGGCCTTCGTGGTTTCAAACACCTCAATCTTAAGCGGCGGCTCGCTAACAGGCGCCGGCGCCGCTGTTTGCGGCGGCGCCGCCTCTACACGTTTCGCTGCGACAGGCAGCGGCGCGACGTTCACCGGCTGCGGGTCTGCCTCCGGCATCGGCGGCGGGCTGGCGATAATCGCGGGCGCCGCGACGACGGGCGCGGGTCCGAACATATCGTCGGGTTCCGTTTTGGGCGCGGTAGACGCACGCCGCGGCTTCGGCTCGCTTTTGTTCAAAAATCCGAACAGCGGCTTTTTCTCCGCCTGCTTCGGTTCCTTAGCGACAATGGTAGCGATCGCCTGCGCAAATGGGTCAAGGATAGGGTCGGCCCGTGTGCCGCCCCACATGCTGAGGTCGATGCGCAGACCGGATTGGAATGCCCGCGGCGTCATGCCGGACACGAGTTCGACATTGATGAGACGGTGATCACGCGCCGCGGCGCGCGCTTCCTCCAGGACCCACGGCGAAGCGCAGGACGCCGGCGACCAAACCGCAATGACGCGCGTGGCGTCGCGGATCTTGGCCGTGACTTCGTCCCGGTCACCGCCCTGGCCCAGAATGTCTCTGTACATCCAGACCTTAAGACCCTGCGCACTGAGCGCACGCGCGATCACCTCGGCGCGATCGCGGTCCTCGGTCGTGTGTGAGATGACGAGATCCGCCATCGGCCGCTCTGACTCCCATATTGGCCTCGCGGCCAAGTCGCCGGCGCATCCGGCTGATTAAACGTCTGTCCTGCGTCCCGCCAGATCGCACAACACATCGTCCAACCCATGTGCCGCGCTGGCACGCTGGGCGAAACGCCGCCTTGAAACTCGCCCGATACAGGCAAACCTTGGGCCGTTTTCCCGGCCCGCGAGAGAAAAACTGAGCGTCCTCTAAGCCACAAAGCTTAATATCGACCCACTCTGAGGCGGCCCGCACTTTGCTCAATCCTCTGACGGCCATGTCGGCCTTTTGTAGACTAAGACATTGATGAAGCGGCTTTCCTTACATCCCCATTTAGAGACGTTGTTCGCCCTCTGGGCCGACCCGCGCGAAGCGGCCCAGGCCATGTCGCAGACCATTACCGACGACTTTCTCGATCATATTTTTATCGCCGAAGCCGCCGAGGACGCCCCGCCCATCCGCATCGCCAAGGCGGGCGGCGCCCTGAACGGCGCGTTTGCGGACGGTCTCCAGGACAAGAACCTGTTAAGCCTCTTCGAGGGGCATGACCGGACCCTGCTTTGGAGTTTGTTGAATATAATCAAATCCAAAGCTCAGCCCGCACTGGTACGGCTGAGGGTGCGGACCGATGAGTCCGCCACGGTGGATGTCGATCTCGCTTTGGCGCCGCTTGGCGGCGGCGAACCGCGCACCACGCGCTGGCTGGGTTTCTACCAGCCGAACGGCCCCCTGCACGGCGTGATCCAGTCCCAGGAAATCGTGGCGGTGCATCTTCAAAAGCCCGTGCGACAGGCGAAAGCTTAAATCTCTAAGGGTTTTTTCACGGTTTGTTACCAAAGTCGGCTCGATGCGAAACTTTGAGCTCGACGCCCATATCAACGCCTTGGCCGCGCAATTGCAGCCGATGCCCCATCGTGACCGCAGGCGGCACCGCCGCGTGCCTGTCGTGCTGTCCGGCGCGTTGATGGATCACCATGGCCAAGAGCACCATTTTGACGTGATCGACGTCTCGGCCGGCGGCCTGCGCATTAGCACCAGCGCCAGCGCCCCACTCGGCGCGAAAATCATTCTTTATTGCCAGAATATCGGCCGGCTGGTGGGCCATGTCGCCCGCTCCTCGCCGGGCCAGATGGCGCTCAGCATGACGCTTGCGCCCCTAAAAAAAGAAAAACTGATCGAAACCCTGACCTGGCAGGCAAACAAAGCGCGCCTTGGCCTGCAGGACGAGCGCCGCTCGGAACGCTTCAACACCACCGGCGAAGCCACCTGCGAATTGCAAGATGGCCGTCAGTTGGCCTGCCGCGTCCTCGACATTTCGCTGTTGGGCATGTCCCTCGCGACGCAGGACAAGCGCCCACACCTCGGCGTGCCCGTCACCGTCGGCCGCCATAAGGGCGTCGTGGCGCGCTATACGGAAAATGGCTTTGCGGTCGATTTCCAGAATGGCCTTCGCGGGTCAGACCCGCTCGAATAGCCTAATCCCGGTCGTCCAGCGGACCTTCGTCGTCTTCGCCCTCTTGGCTCGACGCGCGCTTTTTCGCGACCTTGCGGCGGCGCAGGTTTTCCCTCAGGGCCTCGGCCAGCCGATCCTCACGCAAGGATGCGGCAGGTTTAGGCGCAGAGGACGGATGTTTTTCCTGGCCGTTCATGCCGTCAGGGAACCGCAAACGGACCCGCGTGGCAAGCGCAATCGGATGCGCCGAACCTAAGGATTTGGCCTGCGCCAGATCGGGCCCCGCGCCTTCACGGCATCGAGCAAGCCTGGCCGCAGATAATCCGCGTCTTCGCTTGGCGAAACCGGATTGCTTTCCTGCCCTGGATAGCCGAGCGCTTTCATGACCTCCGGATCGATAAAATAGGCCCCAAGCACCAAGGTCTTCAGCGCCGTGAAGGCGTCTTCATCCTCGGTCTCCAGCTTTTGGATCGCTTCCAGTGCGTTCAGGCCGCGCACGGCGTTCAAACCGCGCTTGATCTCGGGACCAAGTTCCGGCCGCCAGCCCAGGATCTGATCGAGCTTAGCGCCCGCTGCGCCGGCGTCGCTCGCCGCCGGCAACGCGCCGAAGGCAGGCAGCAACAGATCCGCGATCTGGCTATACAAGTCGCGATCGGGTCCGCTGATCCAGCTCATGCCGCCACCCTTTGATCGCGCCGGGTCTCCGCCAGACGGCGGGCAAAGCGTAAGGCCAGCGCGCAGATCGTCGCCGTTGGATTCACCGCGCCGCCGGTGACGAAAACGCTGCCGTCGAACACGTAGAGATTTGGCACGTCATGCGTGCGGCCCCATTCGTTGACGATGGAGGTTTGCGGGTCGAGGCCCATGCGCGCGGAGCCCATCAAATGCGCGCCGCCAAAGCTGCGCTGCACCGTCGTTTTAAAGACCTGACGGGCGCCCGCTTCCTTCAACGCCTCTTCGGCTTTGTCGAGATTGAAATCGATAATGCGCTGCGTGTTTTCGCCGAGACGGTAGAAAATCTTCGGCGCCGGCAGCCCGTCGGAATCCGTTAGTTCGCCGTCGAGCACAACGCGATTGCTGTCTTCCGGCAAATCCTCAGCGAAGCACAGGACGTTCATCATGTGCCCGAACATGCCCAGCATGGTTTGCTGCAGCGGTTCGCCCCAGAGCGGCAGGCCCGACGCCAGGCCCATCGGCCCGCCGGTGATCGCCAGACTCCATTTGCTGCCGCGCACGAAACCCCGCGCCCGATCGGTTTCGTAGAATTGCATGGAGTTCGCCACCTGCCCCATCGGGCCGGTCCAGGTGTCCATGAAGTCGTCGACGATGCCGGTCGCCAGCGCCGTGGGATGCAGCATCAATCCCTTACCGACGAGCCCCGATGAATTCGAGAGGCCATTCGGGAAGCGGCCCGATTGCGACATCAGCATCAGACGCGGCGTGCCGATGCCATTGGCGCAAAGAATAACGACGTGCGCGCGCGCCACCTGCTCCATGCCGGAGCGGTCGATATAGATGGCGCCGGTCGCTACGCCGTTCGCGTCGAGCGTAATTTCCCTGACCCGCGCGCCCGTGATCAATCGCGCGCCCGCTTCGATCGCAGCCGGCCAGTGCGTGATATAGGTGGCCGCCTTGGCCCCGTCGGCGCAACCCGTGCCGCACACGCCGCGCCGCACGCAGGCGTTTTGATTGCCGTGGGCCCGGGACGGGATGGCGTTCGCGCCCGGCCACCAATGCCAGCCGAGCCGGTTCATCGCTTCGCCGAATTTTGCGCCCATCTTGCCGATCGGAAACGCCGGCGTCGGATAGGCGCCGCGCGGCGGATAAGCGGGGTCTCCGGCGAGACCGGACACGCCGAAAGAATCCTCGATCACGTCATAACATTCCGCCAGATCATCATAGGAGATGGGCCAGTCGGCGCCGACGCCGTCGAGCGAGCGCACCTTGAAATCCGATGGCAACATGCGGTGCCACAAACCGTTCCACAAAACGGTGGAGCCGCCGACGCCGTTATACATCATCGGGTCGACATCGGCTTCGGAGATATCGACCGGATAATCCGGCTCCTGCAGCCGCACATTGGGATTCGGGCTCCAACGCGGCGACGAGACGATCTCATATTCCGCGCGCCGTCCGACAAAGCGCGCCGGATCAGGCCATTCGCCCTGCTCCAGACACGTCACGGCAATGCCTTGCGACGCCAGGTGTTGCGCCGCAACGCCGCCGGAGGCCCCGGCGCCGATGATCAGGACATCGGTTTCGACGGCCACGCCGCTCATGCTTTGACGCGGCGCTTGAAGCGCATGGGCAGACGGCCCAACGCGCGGAAGCCAAAGATCGGTTCGTAATGGATGTCTTCCACCGGAACGGCGAATTCCATGTCTTCGAATTCGTCCAGCCACTTTCGCACCGACAGATTGATTTCCGCGCGCGCCAAAATGTTGCCCGGACAATGCCGCGCGCCATAACCAAAGGCGGTGTGCGCGCGCTTATTGTTGCGATCGAGGTCGAACTCCGCGGCGTTTTTGAACTTTTCTTCGTCGCGGCTGCCCGAGCCCCAGAGCAGGAACAGCACCGTCCCCTTCGGCAGCTTGACGCCCGACAGCTCGGTGTCTTCGGTCACCAGTCGCGGCGTGGTGTTCGACGGCGAGTCCATGCGCAGGACTTCCTCGACAAACTCCCCGACGCGATCCGGCTCTGCCGTCAAGCGCGCCCAGATGTCCTTGCGCTGCGTCAGAAAGAACATCGCGGACGACAGCGCGTTGCGGGTCGTCTCGTTGCCGGCAATCAGCGTGTTGTGGCAAATCGCCAGCGCCTCCGCCATCGAGGCAAGATTTTCGCCATCGAATTTGGCGTTGGCGATCGCGCTCATGAGATTGTTCGCCGGACGCTCGCGATAGCGCAGGATCTCCTTTTCAAAGAAAGCGTAACCGGCGACGATGGTTTCGGCCGCCTTCGCCGCACGATCAACCGGGTAAATCGGATCCAGCAAAATCGCGAAATCATCCGTATACTTATGGAAAAAGTCGTGCATCTCGTACGGTATTTCGAGCAGCTTCAAGATCACCAGAAGCGGCAGCGGCACCGAATAGGTTTTAACAAAATCCACAGGCTCGCCGGAGGGGATTTTAGCGATCAGGGAATCGATCAATGCCGCGATTTCGCTCTTGAGATGTCCCACTTCGTGAAAGCTCATGGCGTCGTCGAGCAATTTGCGGTGCTTCGCCGCCAATGGCGGATCGCTCGTCTGCAGGGCCTGCACGATATGGAAACCGGCTTTGGCGAAGACGTCGGCGATTTCCTTGTCCTCGAAATCGCCCCAGCGCCAAATCGCGGGCGCCGGTTTGTGTGAAAAAATCTCGGGGTGATATTCGATGTGAACGATGTCCTCGCGCTTGGTCACCAGATAGACCGGGTTCGGAATGCGCGGCATTTCGATCCGATATAACGGCGATTGCCGGCGCAGCATCGCCCAGCCTTCGTGCGGCGAGGATAGCTCAGCCGGGTCGAAGGGCTGAAATCCCTCCAACGATAAGGCCGCGGCCTTTGTCATCGCGTCTCTCCCTGAGTCCTTAAATCGCCAGCGTGAACGGGCGCTGCGCAGATGGGCACGACCGCCAGCCTAGCGCTTGCGGTTCTCTTCGCGCGTCAGACGCGGAGTCGCGGCCGTGTAGGTCACTGTCCGTGTGCGCGCGTCGTCGATGGCGTCAGACCAGGTGAACGCGCCGAGCATTTCGCCGATGGCGGCTTTGGTTTTTTCCAGGTCGTCGCTTTCGATTTCCCAAACGGTGGCATAGGCGCCCGCGCCGTCCGGTTTACCGTCCAGCAATTGCGTATCGGAGAGCTTGTAGAAGGTAGCGGCCAGATACCCGGGCACGTTTAGGCCGTCCGGGATGTGCACCTTCTTCTGCCATTCGACGAAGTCGGCCTCGCGGCCGGGGGCCGGATGGGTCAAGGCGATAAAGATATGCCGGGCCATTGTTTCATCTCCCAAGACGCGGCCTGAGCGGCCACGTTATTGTTTTCTGGGCGGCAGCCTCTACCCGGGCCGTCCGGGGTGCAATAACCGTGTGCGCGAATATAATGACATTATGCGCCACGGCGCATGCGACCAGCCCGCATCCGCCCTTGGGCGAAAGGCTTTCCCTTCCCGAAAAACCGGTCTAGAAGCCCGCACTCACGCCGCCGGACCCGCTCCGGGGGCGCGTTTGCCGCAGTAGCTCAGTGGTAGAGCGCGTCATTGGTAATGACGAGGTCGGGAGTTCAATCCTCCCCTGCGGCACCATAAAATCAGTCATTTATGGGGATCTTGGGGACGGCCGATTGTGGCCGATGCCCAAATAAGGCGTCTTCGATCGCCATGGCTTGCGGATGAAGCCGGCATCCCGTTACGCTTGTTCATGGCCGAGCACATTGATTTGGCGGCGTTCCAGGAAATCCTGATTATCCTGGGCGCCGTTAGCATCGTCATTCCGATTTTTCACCGCATTAGAGTGAGCCCTGTTCTGGGCTTTCTTTTGATCGGCATGGTTCTAGGCCCCACGGGTCTGGGCGCCTTGATCCGGTCCGTGCCGGGGCTCGACTGGGTCGTGATCACCGACCGCGAGCGCATCGGCGTCGTGGCTGAGTTCGGCATCGTTTTCCTGATGTTCATGATCGGCCTTGAGCTTTCCTTCGAGCGCTTGCGGCTGATGCGGCGGCTTGTCTTCGGTCTTGGGCCGCTTCAGCTGGCCGCCTGCGCAGGCGCCATCGCCATCGTTGTAATGTTTCTGGGCCAGACCCCGCTTGATGCGATCGTCATCGGCCTGGCGCTGGCCATGAGCTCCACGGCTGTCATCGTGCAGGTGCTGTCTGAAGAGAAACGCATGAACTCGGCGGTGGGCCGCACCAGCTTCGCCGTGCTTTTGTTCCAGGATATCGCCGTCGTTCCGGTGCTCTTCGCCGTTGGCGTACTCGCCGGCGCGAAAGGCCCTGACACCGGACAAGGGATCGCCGGGTTCGCTCTTGCGCTCGGTCAGGCGGCCGTCGCCATCGTGATCGTCATCGCGGCGGGACGGCTCCTGCTCAGGCCCTTGTTCCGGCCGGTCGCGCGCGCCGGCAGCCCCGAGCTTTTTTTGGCGGCCTGCCTTCTTGTCTTGCTGGGCGCGGCGGCGGCGACCGCCGCAGCCGGCATGTCGATGGCAATGGGCGCACTGCTGGCGGGACTACTGCTGGCGGAAACAGAGTACCGCCGTCAGATCGAAGTCCTGATCGAGCCCTTCAAAGGCTTGCTACTCGGCATTTTTCTGATTTCCATGGGCATGACCATCGATCTGTCCGCCATCGCGCGGGCGCCGCTTGTCATTCTCGGCCTGTGCCTGGCGTTATTGGCCATCAAAGGCGCACTGACCTGGGCGCTCGCCGCTCTTTTCCGGATTCCACAACGCGCGTCGCTGCAAGCCGCGCTGCTCCTGGCGCCGGGCGGAGAATTTTCTTTCATTGTGCTTGGCGCCGCCGCGGTGCTGGGCGTGCTGTCGCCCACTGTGTCTGAAACCGGTCTTATCGTCGCGGCGCTGACGATGGCGACCATTCCCCTCATGTCCACGTTTGGAAAGCGCTTGACGACGCACTTGACGCCAGCTCAAGTCATCGACCCATCGCTCTTGCTGCCTGACGATCTCGGCGACGATTCTCGCGTCATTATTGCGGGCTATGGCCGGGTGGGTCAGGTCGCTGCAGAGATGCTGACGCGCCACAAGATTGGTTACATCGCTATCGATTCCAATCCCGACATCGTGGCGAATGCGCGTAAGACTGGCGGGCGGGTCTATTACGGCGATTCAACCAACCCGGAGTTCCTCCATAAATGCGGGCTGGCGACCGCGAGGGCGCTGGTTGTCACCATGGATCTTGCGGTTGGCACGGAGCGGGTCGTCTCCGTCGCGCGCCAGGAACGGGCTGATTTGCTGATCGTTGCGCGCGCCCGTGATGCGCGCCACGCTGCGAAACTCTATGCGAAAGGCGCTACCGACGCGGTGCCGGAGACGGTCGAGGCTAGTCTGCTTTTATCGGAGACACTGCTGGTCGATCTTGGCGTCCCGATGGGATACGTCATCGCATCAATTCATGATCGCCGCGCCGAATTCCGGTCCGAAATCCAAAAGCTCGCGCCCGAAGCGGACGTTCGCGCCGCGCCAGCGCGTCGGCAGATCGACAATCGGTGAGCAGCCCAACGCCGGCGCGAGCGCTTATTTTTCAGGCGCTACTGCCCCGTCCCGCCGGGCAACGCGGCGCCGACCATGCCGCCCGGCGCGCCGGTGACCTGCAGCATGAATTGCAGTTCGGCGCGCAGGCCGTCGACCCCATTCAGCAATTCCCGGTAATGACCGACCATGTCGCGAAAATAGCCGACCTCTTTTTTGCTTTTGGGCGCCGGCAAAGTCTGGATCTGGCGCAGCAAAGCCGCCCGTTCGGTGAAATTGCCCTTAAAGGCGGGATAGAGGTCTGACAGGATAAAGCCGTTGATCTGTTGATCAAACAGCGCATTGATCTTTTCGATCGACTCCACCGTTTTGCCGATGCGGATTTGAATCGACGGCCAATCCGACGGCATCGGCCCATCGCCGTATTTTTCCATTTCCTTGAGCGTGATCGCGCGCTGCACCATCGCCAGTTCGC
>JBEVJO010000403.1:0-4045 GCA_040510175.1 Caulobacterales bacterium | reverse complement strand
CTAGCCGTATGGAGCCGGGGATTCAATGATTTCGGCGCGCTGCTTCTCAGCCGAAGTAATGTCCCAGGTCCATCGACGCATGGGGCACGCCGACAATCTCGGCGCCATAATCCGTCACGCGGTAGAAAATCATGTGCGAACCCTGAAGATAGGAGCGAATATCCGCTCCAATATCGTCGCGGATGCGACCGAGCTTCGGGTTCTCCGCCAGCCACTGAAAGCGCCGATGCAAGGCCGCCATGTACTCGGCGGTCTTCAATCTGCCCCACCGCTCCAAGGATTGCTCGGTTATTTCTTCAAGCGAATCTTGGGCGGATTGAGTGAGCCGATAGCGAGCCAAATTTAGCTCGCAGTCTTCAAACCACGCGCCTTCAAACGCGCCTCCGCCCGCTCGATAAGTTCGTCCACAGTGAATGGCTCCACAAACTCGCCCCGGTCCGCTTGCGCTACGCCTTCGGCCAGATGCGCCCGCAGCGCCTCGATCTTCTTCTGCCGTTCTTCCAATTCGCGCAAAGCGGCGCGCACGACTTCGCTGGCCGAGGCGTAGCGGCCGCTTTCGACCTCCCGCCGGATGAAGTCTTCCCAATGCGTTCCGAGGGTAAGAGATGTGGAGGCCATAAGATCGTCCTCAGCGGCTAATATTCAAAATGAATATAGGGGTTCTGACAAGATTTCAATGCGCCTGCCGGGCTGGAATGTGGTTCATAGACACGGATAGCGGACCAGGAGAACAAACCCATGCCGCCGCAAACCCAGCGTGAATTCTGGAATGGCGCGCCCGGCGACCGCTGGGTGCAGTCGCAAGAGATGCTCGACGTCATGCTGGCCCCGATGACCGGCCCCACGATTGACGCCCTGCGCCTGCCGCCCGCCGCCAGGGTGCTGGATGTCGGCTGCGGCTCCGGCGAAACGACAATGCTGCTGGCGCAACGCGGCTACGAGGCCACTGGCGTCGATATCTCGGAGCCCTTGATCAATCACGCCCGGCGTCGCGCCGCGGATGCAAAGTCGGCCGCACGCTTTGTCCTGGGCGATGCCGGCGCTTTGCCGCATGACGCACAATACGAAGCGCTGTTCTCCCGCTTCGGCGTGATGTTTTTCGAAGAGCCAATTGCGGCGTTCAAGAATCTGCGCGCGCTGATGAAGCCGGATGCGCAAATGGCCTTCGTGTGCTGGCGCGCATCGGCGGAGAATCCCTGGAACCTGCTGCCGCTGCAAGCCGTCACGCCGCTTTTGCCGAAAGCGCCGCCGCCGCCCGATCCCAATGCGCCCGGACCGACATCGTTCGCCGACCCGGCGCGGACGCGCGGCATTCTCGAAAGCGCGGGCTGGCGCGAGATCGCCTTTGCGCCGTGGGACGATGAAATCAAGATCGGCCCGGATCTAGCGACCACGGCCGACTTCATGACGAATATGGGCGTACAGCGCTTGCTCGCCGAAGCCGATGTCGATCTGGATGTCGCGCGCCGCCGCGTCGAGGACGCGCTGGCGCCCCTTGCGCGCGCGGATGGCGTTTATGCCAAAGCGGCCTGCTGGATCGTTACGGGCCGCGCGTAGCCAGCTATTCCGCGGGCGTCACGCTCAGCGTTTCCGGCGCAGCGCCGTCCGGGCCAAATTTCCATTCCACGATGACGCGCCGCCGCGCCGAACTAATATTGCCGCTCGCTTGGTCGATGACGCTCTCCTGCAGCTCAAGATCGAGCCGCCCGGGCGTTTCCGCCAAGATGCGATATTCCAGAAAATCGCCGAGCTTGAACACGCGCCAGCCCTCACCTGGGCTGCGGTAAAACGCCAGATAACTATAAAGCCCGTTCATGGCGGGATCGCCCCCGGCGGTACCGAACAGCTTCACGGTGGCGTCGCCCTGCTTCTGCAGATAGGTCATTTCGACCACTGACGCCGCCCATTGGATGCCCTCGCCGTATTCGGCGGGCTTCAAGGCTTCCGGCGTTCCGGCTGCAACCAGCGGAGCCGCGGCGGGCATCGTCTTTTCGACCACCGGCAATTCCGGTGGCGGCGCCGCGGCCTTCTTCTGTTCGCAGCCCGCCAGCGCAAGCAAAGCGAGCGCGCCTGCCAAAATCGGCATTGAGTGAATAGTCATACGTCTCCCCAATCTTTCGCCCAAACTCCCATCGCTGGCGGCGGATGGCAATTGACCCAAATTGCCGCGCGCAGTCATTCAGGCTAGGGGAGACCGATGACCTCCCCGCGTCTTCTAAATTCTCTCGATGACATCGCTGCCGATTACGACGCGATTCTGTGCGACGTCTGGGGCGTGGTGCATGACGGCGTGAAGCTGTTCCAGCCCGGCATTGCGGCGCTGAAACGGTATCGCGCGTCCGGTAAGCCGGTGATTCTTGTGTCGAACGCCCCGGTGCCGGGCCACCGCGTGCGCACGCCGATTTCCAATCTCGGCGGGACCGACGACTTCTACGACGCGATTGTCACCTCGGGCGATGTCACCCGCGCGGAACTCAGCGCGCGCGCGCCCGGCCCCGCTTTTCGCATCGGACCATCCTGGGATGACGCTTTGTTCGAAGGCCTAGGGCTTGAGTTCGCCGGTCTGGAAAAGGCTGCCTTCATCGCTTGCAGCGCCTTGAACGACGACAACGAAACGCCGGAAGATTATCGCGACGTGCTGACCAAGGCAGCCGCGCGCAAGCTCGACTTCGTCTCCGCCAATCCGGATATCGTTGTGAAGGTCGGCGACAAGCTGTTCTATTGCGCCGGGGCGTTGGCGCGACTGTACGAGCAAATGGGCGGCAAGGTGATCCAGGCCGGCAAGCCCTATGCGCCGATCTATCAGGCCGCGATGCGCAAAGTGAAGGAGCTGAGCGGCGACGCGCCAACATCGCGTGTGCTGACCATCGGCGACAGCGCCGCAACCGATGTGAAAGGCGCCAACGGTCAGGGCTTCGCCAATTTGTTCATCGCGCATGGCATCCACGGCCATGAGTTCGATGTCGATGGTCCGCTAGATGTGGAAGCGCTGGGCCAGTTGTTGGAGAAGTCTGGCGTACGGTCCGATTACGCGATGCGCGAACTAGCTTGAGCCACGCGCATTTCCAACAAAAGTGGAGCCCGGTTTTGTGTCCGGAAATGCGCTGATTCAACACTTAGACCGCATTCCGCCGGAAAACCGGCGGCCACTTTTCCTGAATACGGTCGAAGGCAAACGGGGGCTCGCCCGCAGCGAACCCCCGTCTTTTATACCCCACGGCCCCAAGGGCTGACGCACCGTTTTTATTTGTTCTCGGTGCGGGCGGACGCCGGATTGGAAACGGCGCCGATCTGAGCTTGAGCACTTAAACTAACCCATTGATTATAATATTGAGTAAATTCAGATCGAAATAATGGTAAATAAACAATGTAATTGTACTCAAATATTACATGCTTCTTACCACGGTCCACACGGCCTTAAGACTTGCACACCACTTTGCGGGGTTTCGGCCCGCAACACCTCATCCCAGCGCACATGCACTTGATCCTAACCTCGCGATATTAGATTTGAGGCAGGAGCCTCATGATTAAACTTGGCGACACGCATATCTTCACCGGCGAATTCGTTCTGCCAGCCGTGCAGCGCGGGGCGGTGTTCGCCATGGGCAATTTTGACGGCATGCATCCGGGTCATCAGGGCGTGCTGGATTTGGCCCGCGCCGAAGCTAAGCGCCGAGGCGCCCTGTTGGGCATGATCGTGCTGGAACCGTTGCCGCGTCAGTTTTTCAAGCCAGACGCTGAACCGTTCCGGTTAACGACGCGCGAGCAGCGGCGGCGCCTAGCCGCAGGCCTGGGCGTCGATCTTCTCATCGAGCTGACCTTCGACGCGCAATTGGCCCAGCAATCCGATCGAGACTTCTGCCAGGAATGGGTGGCGCGCCAGCTGGGCGCCGGCGCCCTGGCCGTCGGCTTCGATTTCAGTTTCGGCAAAGGCCGGGCCGGCACCACGGATAGCTTAAGGGCGCTGGGCGCCGAATTTGGCTTCGAGCTTCTGGTCACGCCCGAGATCGAAGATGTCAAAGGCGAGAAAGTCTCATCTTCGCAT
>JBEVJO010000402.1:0-10293 GCA_040510175.1 Caulobacterales bacterium | reverse complement strand
AAGGCGCAGGACGGCCGCAGATTTTTGCGGCTGGCGCGCGGCATCGCTGAGCGCTCCTTGGCGCTGATCTCATGCTCGGCCTTGAAGCCGGCGACCATCACCACGTCGCTGAAAACGTCGGCATCCAGATATTGTGTGTAAAGCCCCCACAAGCGCCGCCGCCGGATGCGGGCGCGGCGCCGGTTGCGCACGAAATGCCGGATCATGCGCATGCCGGCTTGGCTGGTTTTGACGCTGACGCCGCTTTCGCTTTCTTTCACGGCGGCGCGCGCTTCGGCGTCGGCGTCGATCTCCTCGAAATTCGCGGCCTTCAACGCTTTGGTCAGCGCCGCATCAAAAACGCTCCAGGCCTTGTCCAGTTCGGCATTGTCCAAGGTCCGCGGCTTTTCGGAATCCGGATCAAACGGATAATAAGCGCGCCGCATCGCTTCCTGCGTTTCGTAGAAGTCGTAATGCAGGGTCGCGGCCAGCATCCGGCAGACATTGTCGAACGACGCGCGCAGATCGCCGGGCAGATCCGCGGACGCCGCGTCCATCAGTTCGTGCTTGGGGATCGGAATATAGGCTTCCCGGCGCTCGGCGCTTTCCGAGGAGATCACCTCCTCGTTTTCCGGGTCGGCCGTATAGAAGGCCTGAACCTGCGCTGGCTGGACGGTCGCGTCGTTCATGGCGCTACTCATATTGACCGGATTTGGCGGCGCAAGACATTACGAAGCCTAGAGTGTCGCCGCGAGCGCCAAAGGCGCCGCTGTCGTGCGTTTGCTGACGCGCATCACGATGCGGCTCTGGACATCGGAGACCAGCCCCAGCGCCAGCACTTTTTCCCGCAGGAAGTCGTCATAAGCGTGCATGTCGGTGGTGACGACGCGCAAGACATAATCGGACTCCCCCGTGACGGTGACGCAATCGACGATTTCCGGCCAGCCGCTCACCGCCGCCTCAAAGGTCTGCAAATTTTCCCTGGATGGCAATTGCAGTTTCACATTGGCCAGCACCTCGAAATCCAGCCCCAATTTGCGCGGATTCAACAGGGTGACGCGGCGTTCAATGATGCCTGCCTCTTCCAGGCGCTTGATCCGCCGCCAGCAGGGGCTGGAGGACAGCCCCACGCGTTCGGCGACATCGGCGACCGACAAAGCAGCGTCGGTCTGCACGATCTCCAGGATCTTCAAATCGGTGGGATCAATGTCCACGGGCAAAAACTCCCGCCAAAGGGCGATTTAGGGGTGATTTGGCGCGAACTTGCCCTAAATTCTAGAATAAACAAGCCGTTTATGTGGATAGGCGTGTTTGCGCGAGCCCGTCGGAGGGAGCGATTTGCCCGTGCCGCAGCGAGCGCAAAGCAGCCCCGCGCCCGCCCTTTCATGGCGCTTCAAATTTTCCATTTGTTCCCGGCCCGTCTTGGACTAAGAAACGCGCCCGCGCTTCGGCGCGATGCGCTGCCCGCCCCTTCCTTGGATCTGGCGGTTGGCGGCGATACAAAAGCGGCGTTGCTGGCCTTCGGGCTTGGATCGCGGCGCGCGGCTGGGTAGCTCAGATGGTTAGAGCACGGGATTCATAACCCCGGGGTCGGCGGTTCAACTCCGCCCCCAGCCACCAATTCTTTCTCTACAAATAAAATCTAAACCGGTTTTCTCATGCAGGTATCGACGCATGACGCCGCCAAGTCACAAAAACGACCGCAGCTCTTAATCCAGACCGTCTCGCGCGGTTCGTCAAAACTTGCAGACCGCCGTCGCGATGAACGCTGCGCCATCGGCAACGCGCTGGCCTAGAGCATCATCCGATCAATCGACTCCAGATTGATCGGTGAATGATGCTCTACACTATTGAAGGAGAGCCTTTCTTATCCGATCGACCTGAGTCGGTTCGATCGGGAAAGGCTCTAGTGCCGGACAGGAAGCTCATAACAGGATTGTTTGCGGATCAGCTGCAGGCCATTTTGCACGCGGGCTGTCTCTTCGCCTTTGACGGCCGCCAGCAACATGAGCGCCGGGCCGTTTTCAAAATCGCGCCAGTAAAGGCCGATGTCGAATTTGTCGACGGTCCAGTCGTAGACGGCAATCTGAATCGCCGATGTCAGCTGACGCGCCAGACTGAACGTATCAATTTGTTCGCGCAGATCGCCCTTCTCCGCGATATGTTTCAGTGCGTCGTGCACAATTTTGATCGCGGAGGTCCGGAAGATACGATTGAGCGGGTCCGCACGCGTGCGTGACACGCTGGCGGCGTTCGTGACGTAATTGGTGCAATGCAGCGGCGAGGCCCAAAAAACGCCGAGCAGCGCCAGCAGATGACTGACGTCCGTTCCCTCCGTCCGGCGCCGCGCGGCTTTATCCATCGCGGTTACCCACTCTTCCGACGCCAAACGCACGACTTGCGGACGATCGCCGACCAAGTTGTAGATGGTTTGGACGCTAATTTGACAGCTGCGCGCGATGGCCCGAAGCTGGACGGCTTCAAAACCGCCGGTCGCCATCTCCGTCCGCGCCGTCGCCAAAATGTTGGAGCGTAGACGGCGTTGCTTCATCCATCGCCGTCCCACATCGCGCTCCGCGACATTTTCATACGGCCAAAGAACGTCGCAGGGATCCGGGAATTCAAGCGCGCGGCTTTCGGCTAGTCCCGCACAAGCGCCATGCGCCGGCATTAATGCGCCCATAATAGCCTCCCTCGTCCTGTTATTAGGATCGTTCAAGCCCGTCTTTCGGGGGCCCTTGGAGAAAGCATACCACGGAGAATGTAAATGGAAAGATGCGCTGGAAACCCATCGCAGCGCAGGCAAAAAACCCGTTGGGCTATTCCCCGTGCCGCCGCAAATACGCCGCCCGCCGCCGGCCCAGCTCGGCGGCGCGTTCCCGCGGCGTCACCCGCTGGGTTCCGGCCGGCAAATGACGATCGAGATCGTCGAATTTAACCCGCCGAATCCGGTGGTTGACGTTGGATGTGGCCTTGTAATTGCGCCAAGTCACCTCGCCCATCCGGTAGCCGGCATTGTCGAGCCAATTGGCGACGCCCGGATCGCGGCGGGACAGAACTACGCGCACCGCATTGTCGGCATCCTTCGCCATTTGCGTGCCGTTGAGTGTCGATTGGCGGGTGCGGAACGCCAAAGCGTGTTGCCAGACATCGTATAATTGCAGCGACCAATAGGCTGCTTTGGGCTCCTCATCGAATTCCAGAATCAGCGCCTCATCGTCATCCACCTCGAAGACGCACTGCAAATATTGGGCGACGGGGCTGCCCATCTCGCCTGCGTCCTCGACGCTGAAGGTGAAGAACTTATTGGTCTCACCCGCTCCGCGCAGGACCAGGGGGACGTAACCCATCGCCCAATCGGTGAGGATATATTTGAAGAAGGCGGTCGCCGCCTCGATGCGGCGCGCCACCGCCTCTTCGCTATATTCGTCCGTCTCCGCAGCCATGGGATCGAGCGGACTGATCCGCTCGATATGGATCTCCGCCGATTTGGACTCCCAAGTCTCGATCGCCGGCCGGAACATCAGCCATTGATAGTCTGCATCGGGCGCCAGCTCGATCCAATTGCCCTTGTGCGGACGGGCGCTCACGATGATTTCGAAGCTTTTGTCCGGTCCAAGTTCAAATTCGTGGAACTCGTAACTCTTCAGCACGCGCGAGCCTTCGGAGCCAGGCAACGCACTGTTCAGCTGACAAAAGAGCGACGTGCAATCGTTGATCTTGCCCCACAGCCGATAGTCATGGCCGCCCTCGATAAAGCTTAGCCGATAGTCAAAATCGGGTCCGTTACCACCGATGCTATAGAATTCCGTTTGCCAAATCGTGTTTCTGAAAACGCGCGGATGCGCCGTGCGCGGGCCCACTGCGTAATTATAGGCCATCGCCTGTGCTTCCATCAGCTGACGATAGGCCATGCCCTTTTGATCCGGCGCGAGCTTGAACTGGTCGCTGCGGTCGAACGCCAGTTGCATATCCTTGAGCGCCTTTAAATAGCCGTCCCAGGCGCGCGAAAGACGCCCCGACACCGCCGCTGCCGATTGAATGGTCTCGCTATCCGGCGCCATATGGGTCCTCATGGAAATCTTGAGCTAAACGCTCGACAATTTACAGCAAAGCGGCGCGACGCCTGCAAACCGCAACATTGTATGGGCGCCCCTTCGACTTACAAAAAGCGCCGCTCCACGCCCGCCCGAAATGTGTCTACTCAAGCGCTGAGCGTCCACCCTTCAGAATTGACGCCGGAACTGCTCGGAGGTCCATTCACCGACATGGACGACAATTCGCTCGACAACACCCGCCTGCCTCTGTGGACCCAGCCCGAGCGCCCCGAATGGGTGCGCAAGCTGAACGAGGAAGGCGCCTATCTGGATATGCAGGCGGTGGTTCCGCTCGACGAAGACTCGCTAATTTCGCACGCGAAGGACAATACCGGCCTCGAATATTTCGGCGACGATCCGTGGCGGGAGCCGTTCCGCACTTTGATCAAATCACTGGACGAGGAAGCGGAACTTACTCTGATCGGCCGCCTGCTCACGCGCAGCGATCTGTTGATGTTTTTGGAAGCGCGCCTGCGCATCGAAGACGCCTATCTCCGGCATCCGGAAATCGACGACGAAGTGATCGACAAGCCGATCTTCATCATAGGCCAAGGCCGCAGCGGCTCCACCTATTTGCAGAAGCTGATGGAATTGCCGCCGGAAAACCGCACCATGGTGGATGTCGAAGGCATGTTCCCGGTCCCCTTAGGCGACGGGCCGGACCTGCGCCGCGAGATCGCTTTCAACCGTATGCGCATGTGGAGCCGCGTGACGCCGCAGGTCGCGGCGCTGCATGATTTCGGCGCTGACACGACCTGCGAAACCATTCGCTTCGAAGCCTTCAGTTTTCGGTGTCCGGCCTGGCTCAATCTGCTCGGCGTCACGCCAAGCTTCAATGCGTCGCTGGCGGGTGAAAGCTGCGCGCTGCCGCTCGGCTACGCCAAGCGGGTGCTGAAGCTGCTGCAATGGCAAACGCCCGGATTCCAATGGGTGCTGAAATCACCCGACGCGCTATTGTATCTGCCCGACGTACTCAAGGTGTTTCCCGACGCGCGTTTTGTTTGGGGCCATCGCGACCCGATCAAAGCGATGTCGTCCATGGTCGACATGATCGGCACCATGATGTTCATCCGCAGCGATCAAAAACTGAGCGCCGCCTACGAATCGATCACCAATCCGGCTTTGGCGGCGGCCATGTTGACGCGGCCCATCGACTTCATTGAAGGCGGCCTCATCCCGCCCGGCCGCCTGTGCAATATTCAGTACGAGGATTTGATGGCCGACCCGGTCGGCGCCGTCCGCCAAATTTACGAGTTCTACAGTATGGATTTCACGCCGGCCGCTGAAGCGGCGATCGAAAAATACGTTCGCGAACATCCGCGGTCGTCGCGCCCGCCGCACGTCTACAGCCACGGCGACGATTCGCAAATTTCCGCAGAACGCCGCGCCTTCAAACCCTATCAGGACTATTTTCGGGTACCGAACGAGTTTTAGCCCGACCGGATTTCTAGATGGACCTATTGGGCGGTGTAGCCGCCATCCGCCATAATATTCGCGCCGAGCAGATAACCGGCTTTGCCGGAGGCGAGCCACACCACCGTTTCCGCTATTTCCTCCGGCTTGCCTAATCTGCCAATGGGATGCGCGGCGATGATTGCCTTTTCCGCCGCGGCTTCAGCGGTGTCGGCCGCCGTCATCGGCGTGTAAACGTAGCCAGGGCTCACGGAATTGATGCGAATGCCGCGTGCGCCGAATTCGACCGCCGCCGCCCGCGTTAGTCCGATGACTGCGCTTTTGGACGCGATATAGGCGCTGAGGCCCGGCGCGGCGACCACACCCGCCGCCGATGCCGTATTAACGATCGCGCCGCCGCCGCCTTGCTTCAGCATTTGACGGATCTCCGCCTGCATGCAGTTCACCGTGCCCATGAGGTTGATGTCTAACACCCGCCGGAACGCATCCAGCTCATAATCCTCAAAGCCGCACGGCGGCAGTGCGATTCCGGCGTTGTTATGGGCGATGTCGAGCCGGCCATAACGTTCGACGACGGACGCAATCGCTTCGACAACGGCGCCGGAATCGGTGATGTCGAGCGGCAAGACCAAAGCATCGGCGCCGTGTCCGCTCAACAAATCCCGGGTGGCGTTCAAACCTGCCTCGTCGCGGTCAGCGATGGCGACACGCGCACCTTCACGCGCCATCGCCAAAGCTGTTGCACGGCCGATGCCGCTGCCTGCGCCGGTGATGAAGGCGACCTTCGCCTCCAGCACCCCCTCTTGCAATGCTGTTTCGCTCACCCGCCGAACTTCGCCTCCAGCGTCACGCCAATAAGCCGCCGCTCGCCGTAATTGACGACGGTGCCGACGGAGTTGGTCTGACCGAAAAGCGCGTAGGTCTTATCGAACAGGTTCCGAGCGAAGACATACGCGCCGTACTGGCCGTCCGCCATCGTAAGGCCCACCCGGCCGTTCACGACCGCATATGCTTTCTGGCGGTTCGCGGCGGTGTTTTCTGGATCGAAATACAAGCTGCTCTTGTACGATACCGTGCCCGATCCGACCAAATGGATCGAGTCCGAAATCGGCTGATCGGCGTCGAGCGTCACCTGGCCACTTAGTTTCGGCGCAGAGACCATGCGATTGCCGGAAGCGTCGAAGTTCACGATGTCGGCGACCTGGAAGCGCTTGTATTTGGCGTCGGTGTAATTGACGCCGCCCGATAATGTGAAGACATCGTTCAATCGCGCCGCGACTTCAAACTCAGCGCCATCAATCTTCGCCTTTTGCGCATTGAGAACGACAGAGGTGGCTTGCGGCGACAGCACGCGCTGGAATTGAATATTCTTGTAGTCATAGTGATAGACAGCCGCCGTCAGCCGCAAACGGCGATCCAACAATTCGGCCTTGTAGCCGGCTTCATAAGCCGTGAGCTTTTCCGGTTTGAACTCGTTGATGCCGACCGGATTGCCGAGAAGGTCGAGCGCGGTGGGATTGAGCAGATTGTTGACGCCGCCACTTTTATAGCCCTTGGCCCAGCGCAAATAGACCAAGCCTTCGGTCGGCAATGCGTAGTTCAGAGTCAATGCCGGCGTAAAGGCATGCTCTTTGCGGCCACCGGTGATGTCCGTAGGGCCTGTGTTGATCTGCGCCGGGAAGATGATGTCGCGCTTTTCTTCGGTGTAGCGGCCCGAAGCGATCACTTCCAATGACTGCGTCAAGTCATAGCTCGCCTGACCGAAAATCGCCCAGGAATCCGCATCGATATCGCCGCGCGTCGCGGGCAGACTGATGCGGGGATATTGACCGTTCAGAACCTGATCGCGCGTCAGCGTGGGCCCAACGCCAGGAACGAGAATCAAACCGATCTCACCCGACGTTTCATCCTTCACCTTATCCTTGAAATAGGTCCCGCCGGCCAGCCAAGAGAATGGACCGTCCGTATTCGAAGCAAAGCGCAGCTCCTGGCTGAACGTCTCGCTTCGGAAAAACGCGGTGAAACCCGCCACCGGAATCGCCGTCCCGTCGATGTCGATGCTGGCGACCTCGCGGGTTTTTCTAAAGGCGCTGACCGACGTCACGGTTACCGCGCCAAGATCGCCTTCCAGTTTTAGCGATGTGCCGTAGTCTTTAACGTCATGTACGGGCGCTTGGTCCGCGTATCCGGTCTTGCCAGGCTTGCCGGTAGCAAAATCGGCGGGCGTGAACACCTGGCCGGTCAAAAATGACAGCGTGCCCGCGAGCACTGCCGGATCGCGCTGCACCCAGCCCGAAGCCTGCGTATCGTTCAACCGCGTGTAGTCGCCGCGCAACGTCGCGGTAAAGCGGTCATTGGGTGCATATTTAATCTTCGACGTGAGGGTCGTGGAATCAATCTGCTCGAAGTCGAAATCGCTTTTTGGTCCGGTCGCAGGGAAGCCTGCTGGGCCGCCCGGCAAACGCAGCGGATTCGTTGTGTTGGTCGCCAGATTGTTGACGGTCCCATCACGCTCGCGGCGAGAAACCGCCACGTTGAATCCCAGCTGATCGGTCAGCGGGACGCTGACATAGCCATTTGCTTCGATAAGGTTGAAGTCGCCGGCGCTGACGCTCGCATTTCCCGTGAATTTATCGCCAGGATCGCGCGTCACGATATTGACCGCGCCGCCGGTAGCGTTACGTCCGTACAAGGCGCCCTGCGGCCCTTTCAGCACTTCCACCCGCTCCACGTCAGGCAGCGCATTGGCGCCGCGCATCCGTGGCCGCGGCACGTCATCTACATAAGTCGCAACGCTGTTTTCCGCGTAGTTTCCAGAAAGGGCATTGCCGACGCCACGCAGGAACGGCGACAGCGTGCCGCCCTGTCCATACTGAATGGTCAGACCCGGCACGACGGTCTGCAAATCCTCCATCCGCGTGATGCCTTGATTTTGAAGCGCATCGGACGTGACGGCCTGGATCGCCAACGGCACCTGGATCAGATTTTCAGAGCGCTTTTGCGCCGTAACCACGATCTCTTCCAACGAGGTCGACGATTCCGCCGCCTGCGCCAGCGCGGCGCCAGGCGCCAAAAGCACGCCAGCGACGGCGCCCGCCAAAATTTGGCGGGATGCCGAAAACTCTAGACCAAGCATCTTTTTCATTGCGTCCTCCCATCTGAATTCCCGGCATCGGGAACAACATTCGCCGTTTTTCGGCTTTGTCGCAGATGGTCGATGAATGCGCTTTCCAGTCAACACGCAAACGTGGACGGTGCGGGCTGCTCAGTCCAGCTTGCGCCCGCGCGCCAAGTTGGACGCCCCACCAGGGATCGTCTAGCCTTGCGCATTGCCGTCGGGTGCGCATTGCGATGATTCTAAAATGAGAAGTGATTGGAGCATTGATGGCCGACAACGGAACGCCGCAGGAATCGAAGGGCCGCCTTGCCCTGGTCACTGGCGGCACGACGGGCCTAGGCCGCATGATTGCAGAAGGCCTGGCCCGGCGCGGCATGCGGGTTATCATCTGCGCCCGCACAGCAGAGAAATGCACAAGGGTCGCGCAGGAAATTGAGTCGCTGGGCTTCGGTTCATGCGTCGGCTTTCCTGTCGACCTTGCTGAAAGCAGCGGCGTCGAAAAGCTGGTGCGCAAAGTCGAGCAGCAAAGTGACGCGCTGCACGTATTGGTGAATTGCGCCGGCAAACCGCTCGTCGCGCCGATCGAAGATTATCCTGAGGACGGATGGGATCAGGTCTTCGATTTGAACATTCGCGCAAGTTTCTTCCTCGTGAAACGTCTACTCCCGATGCTGCGCAGGGGCGCTACCGACGACTGGCAATCGTCGGTGATTAATATCGGTTCGATCTCCGGCTATAAAGTTCAGGAAAACGAGAACTACGCCTACGCCGCATCCAAGGCCGGTCTTCATTTTCTAACCCGCTCCCTCGCGAAACATCTTGGACCGCAGGGCATTACCGTCAACGCGATTGCGCCGGGATTCTTCCCGACAGAAATGACAGATCATTATCCGAAAGATTTCGTCCAGAACTTCATCGGCCGCACGCCGCGGCGGCGTTTAGGCGCGCCACGCGACATCGCTGATCTTGCCGCCTTCTTGGCCTCCCCCTCAGCCATCTTTTTATCAGGCGCGGTCATCCCGCTTGATGGAGCATTTGCGGCATGACGCGCAAACGCCCGCTTGAAGGCAAGATCTGCCTGATTACGGGCGCCGGCAGCGGCATTGGACGCGCATCGGCGCGCGCAGCGTTTGCGGCAGGCGCATCGGTTGCGCTCCTCGGTAGAAAAGAAGCCGCTCTGCGCCAGACTGCCGAAGGAGCGCCGGACGCATTGATCCTCGCAGCGGACGTGACAGATCAAGCCGCCATGAAACGAGCCGTCGATACGATCGTCGACCGCTTTGGCCGCCTTGACGCTGCGATCAACAATGCGGGCTGGGTGCCGCCGCCCGCCCCCGTGGCTACAGCGCCGATCGACGATTTCGTCACCGCCATGAGCGTCAATTTTTATGGAACGCTTTATTCCATGCGGGCCGAACTTGACGCCATGAGCCGGACCGGCGGCGGCGCGATTGTCAATCTTACATCGATCGGCGGCCTTGTCGGGTCTGCGGGCAATGGCGCCTATTGCGCCTCGAAACACGCGATCGTTGGTCTTACCCGCTCAGCGGCGATTGAGAATGCGGCGTCCGGCATTCGCATCAATGCTGTGGCGCCCGGTATTGTCGACACCCCAATGACCGCGCCTTTGCTCGGCAATCCGGACATTCACGCGGCAATCCGCGCCGCCTTGCCAATTGGGCGCGT
>JBEVJO010000401.1:0-7861 GCA_040510175.1 Caulobacterales bacterium | reverse complement strand
TCGCGCAAATGCAGCAACTGCCAAGCCAGCATGGTTCTGCCGGAGAGATCGATGAGACATTTCGGGCGGCGGTCGGTGAGCGGCGAAAGGCGTTTGCCTTGGCCGGCGCTCAGGATAATGGCTCGGCGCGCGCTGCTCATGGAAAATCCTTCTTCATAGTGAGATGGGCGCTCTGACGTCGTTCAATTGCCGAGACGCACCGAAACGCCGGAGCGGCTGCGCCCTGTTGTCTCGATATTGCCCGTACGCGTGTCAAAAACTGCTTTGTCGGATTTGGCGTTCCAAAGGCTGGATGCAGCAGTCACATTGCCGCTGAGAAACACCTTGCCGCTCTCTTGGTCGTAAACGGCCGCCTTTGACTGCACGCGTAATTGGTCCGGCTTGCCTTCGTCGCGCAACAGGTTTGGCGTGGTTAGCTGGATTCGCTGCTGGTCGCCGGTTTCACGCTGGGCGCGCGCAGCGGTGACCACATAGGCCCGGCCCTGATTGTCTTCGCCGACAAAGCGCGGCTCAATCAGTTCAATCGGCGCCCTGGTGGCGGCTTGTTCCGTGGCGCGTTTGCCAGGCTGAAAAACCCCGACCCACAACAACGCCGCAGTTAAGCCAAGTGCAATAAGCGGCAGGATGATGCGGAACGATCGGACCAGCGTGACGCGGATCAGCGACGGACCACGCCCGCGCGGCGCGCCGGTATATTCGTAGTGCGAGGGTCTAAGGTCTTGGTCGAGCGCCACTTACAAAAGCCGTCCGCTATTCATTCGAAAATCCCTGCCGACTTATGGCCCGAGACGTCCGGACACGCAATTGCTGCATATGCGAAGGTTGCGACGCGCTTAAGATTTGATTTTCTGAGTTGGCGCGCTCGCTTCCGCGTTATAGTAATCAAGCGCACGATTCACGCGCCCACGAAATTCAACCAAGGAACCGTCTGATGAAAACCAACGACTACGACATCATCATTGTTGGCGGCGGCGGCGCCGGCATGACGGCTGCCTTGTTCGCCAAACAGGCGGGCGCCTCGGTCATCATCTTGGAGGCCGACAAGAAGCTCGGCGGCGCGACCGCGTTGAGCGGCGGCGTGGTCTACGCGGCGGGCACGAGCGTTCAACGCGCCAAGGGCGTCGAGGACAGCGCGCAGGAGATGTATGACTACATCATGACGCTGAACGCATTTCAGACGCGTCCCGATATCATCCGCACTTGGTCTGAACGCAGCGCCGCCGTCATTGATTGGCTGGTCAGCCTGGGTTGCGAATACGAATGGGTGGTGAAGTCAGGCGTCGACACCAAGCCCCGCGGTCACTGCACGGTTGGCGCGGGCGACGCCATCGGCAAGGCGCTGGTCAATGCGGTTGGCGCCGCCAGCATTGAAACCGCACTCGGCACCCGCGTTGAAAGCCTGATCGTCGAGGACGGCGCCGTGGTCGGTGTGCGCGCCATGGGCGAAGAGCTACGCTCAAAGGCGGTCATCATCACCACTGGCGGTTTCGGCAACAGCCCCGGCATGCGCGCGAAATATTTTCCCTCGGTCGCGCAGCATGGCGACATTGTTTACGCCGTGCACAATGACGCGCCCTTCATTCTGGGCGACGGCATCAAATTGGGCGAGGCTGTCGGCGCGCAGATCACCGGCCACGACACCGGCCTGGTCTTGCCGTCTGCGGGCTTGATCCCGAACAATGTCGAGGCCTTTTTACCGCCTTGGTGCATGCTGGTGAACGTTCACGGCAAGCGCTTCATGCCGGAAAATACCGCGTACGCCGTGTCCGGTTATCTCATCAATGAACAGCCGGAAGCGCGCACCTATGCGATCTTCGACGAAAAGACGCTGATCGAAGGCAGCGAAGATAAGCGCTTTTCCGACCCCTATCACACCGGCGAGATTTCCTCGACCTGGGATGAAAAGCTGATCCGCAAACACGCGGCGACAGGCAAGATCAAGACCGCGCAATCAGTCGAGGAATTGGCCGAGAAGATCAACATCAACCCGGCCGCACTGAAGGAAACGCTGCGCCGCTACAATGCCGACGCGCATGCGGGCAAGGATTCCGAATACAATAAGATCGCGCCGAAATACTTCCCGATCGAAGCGCCGACCTACTTCGCCGTGGAAGTGCGCGCCTCGGTGATCGGTCAGACCAGCGCGGGCCTGGACATCAATGTAGATACCAGCGTCCGCGATGTGCAGGGCCGCACCATCCGTGGGCTCTTCGCCGCCGGCGAGACCGTGGGCTGCATGCAGGGCAAGCGTTATTCCGGCGGCGGCATGGGCGTCGGCAATGCTTTGACCTTTGGCCGGATTGCGGGCGAAGCAGCGTCGCGATTCGCCAAGTCGAACGAATAGCTGTTTGCGCGCGGGGTTGAACATTCTTGGCATTCCGTGATGCTGACGCGGGTTTTCGTCAGCGATTCGGTGTGGACATTTTTCAGTTTATTCGGCCGCTTCTCTTCACGCTCGAGCCTGAGCGCGCGCACCACCTGAGCCTGCACGCGCTTTCGCTGCTGCCTGAGAGCGGCCCCTTGCCGGTTGATCCGGTTCTCGGCGTGGAGCTTGCCGGGCTGCGCTTTCCCAGCCCGGTCGGGCTTGCAGCCGGCTATGACAAGGATTGCGACGGCGCACACAAATTGCTGCGTTTCGGCTTCGGCGCGGTCGAAATCGGCACCATCACGCCTAAGCCGCAGCCCGGAAATCCAAAGCCGCGTCTATTTCGCCTGGAGGAAGACTGGGCGGTGATCAACCGCATGGGCTTCAATAGCGGCGGGCAAACTCCGGCGGTGGTGGAGCGCCTCCGCCGCGCCCGCGCGAAAGGCGGCATCATCGGCGTCAATATCGGGGCGAACAAAGATTCCGAGGACCGCATTGCCGATTACATCGCCGGCGTAAAAACGATGGCGCCGGTGGCGTCCTATCTCACCATGAATATCAGCTCGCCGAATACGCCAGGCTTACGCAAGCTGCAGGACGGCAGCGCTCTCGCCGATCTGCTGGTGGGCGCGAAAGCGGCGTTGCCGCCAAACGGTCCGCCGCTCTTTTTGAAAGTGGCGCCGGACCTGGAGCCAGCGGAAGTCGACTCCATCGCCAAGGCGACCATGGGACAAGTAGACGCGCTGATCGTCGCCAACACCACGATCTCCAGACCACAATTGCACTCACGCTTTGCAGCCGAGCAGGGCGGATTGTCGGGCGCGCCCTTACGCGATCTTGCGCAGCAGCGTCTGCGCGATTTTCGCAAGGCCACGGGCGGCGTCATGCCGCTGATTGGCGCGGGCGGTATCGCAACGGCTGAAGACGCTTATGCGCGCATCCGCGCCGGCGCCTGCTTCGTGCAGCTCTATTCGGCGATGGTCTATGAAGGCCCGTGGCTTGCGGCGCGGATCAATAAGGGACTCAAGACGCTGTTGGCGCGCGACGGCCTGAAGTCGATCGCTGACGCCTTGGGCGCCGACGCGCGCTAGAGCTCAATCCCTGAACACGACGGTTTTTGCGCCGTTTAGCAGAACGCGATCTTCCAGATGCAGACGCACCGCGCGCGCCAGCACCCGACGTTCGATGTCGCGCCCCTTGCGCACCAGATTGTCGGGCGTATCGGCGTGGGTGGTGTGCTCGACGTCCTGTGCGATGATCGGACCTTCATCGAGGTCGCCCGTGACGTAATGCGCTGTGGCGCCGATCATCTTCACGCCGCGCGCATGTGCCTGATGATAGGGCTTTGCGCCTTTAAAGCCCGGCAGAAAGCTGTGGTGGATATTGATGCAGCGGCCCGAGAGATAGGCTGACATGTCATCCGACAGAATCTGCATGTAGCGCGCAAGCACGATCAATTCGGCGCCGGTGGATTCGACGATCTGTTTGATCTGCGCTTCCTGCGCCGCTTTAGTGTCTTTGGTGACGGGCAGATAATGGAAGGGAACATCTTCAAGGCCGCCCACGGCCAGCGCGTCTTTGGGGTGGTTGGCAACGACGCCGGCTACCTGCATCGGCAATTCGCCGATGCGTTGACGATAGAGAAGGTCGCCAAGGCAATGATCGAATTTGGACACCAGGATGAGAACCTTGGCGACGTGATCAGCCGGCCGGATTTTCCAATCCATACCGAAGCGATCCGCCAGCGTGCGAAATTGATCTCTTAGACCCGCTTCCTGCGCTGGTTCGAGATCAAAGCCGATGCGCATAAAAAAGCGCGCGGATTCGCGATCCTCGAATTGCTCCGCCTCCGTGATGTTGCCGCCTACGCCCGCCAACAACGTCGAGACGCCGGCGACGAGGCCGGGACGGTCTGGGCATTGAAGCGTGAGAATGAAGGCTTTCACGAGTGCGAGTCCTGAGAGGCAAAGACGTTCATGCAACGCTTCGCGCCGCTGGCATTATCGTTTTGACGGCGAAGATCAAGCTGTCTGCTGGATTTGACGTAGGCTCTTACGATTTTTTCGCTGGAGCGGGCACGATTCTGACAATTTTGCCCCAGGGGCCCGGATTGTCGATCACCAGCCATAAATAGCCGTCCGGGCCCTGGCGCACATTGCGGATGCGCTCATTCTTGGCGCGAAATAGAACTTCTTCGCCAACGATCTTATCGCGGTCCAGCACCAGGCGATGGAGTGCTTGGCCCTTTAATGCGCCAACAAAGAAATTGCCGCGCCATTCCGGGAATTTGTCTCCGGTATAGAAAATGCCGCTGGAAGGCGCGATGGATGGATCCCAGTAGTAAACGGGTTGCTCCATGCCGGATTTGGACGCGCCTTCGCCGATTTTCGAGCCATCGTAGTTTTTGCCATAGGAAATGACCGGCCAGCCGTAATTCCTGCCCGCTTCGGGAATATTGATTTCATCACCGCCGCGGGCGCCATGTTCGACCGTCCAAAGCTTACCAGTCTGCGGATGCAGGTCTGCGCCTTGCACATTGCGGTGGCCGATCGACCAGATCTCCGGCGCCCAGCCTGGTTTATTCGGATTGCCTGGATACGGTTTTCCGTCCGGCATGATGCGGATCACCTTGCCCAGGTCGCCGGACGGATCTTGCGCCTCATCGGAAAAATGTGCGCGTTCGCCCAAGGTGACGAACAGCGAACCATCCGGCGCGAACACGATCCGCGAGCCGAAATGCAGATCGGAAACCTTTGCCGGATTTTGCCGAAAGATGATCTCGACATTGTCAAGCCGTGCGCCCTTGGCGTCGCGCACCAGTTTGCCGCGGCCCACGCTGGTCGAGTTCAATTTGCCGCCGCGTGGTTCAGAGAAGGTGAAATAGAGCAGCTGCGATTGTGCGAAGTCCGGCGCTGTCTGCAAATCCAGCAAGCCGCCTTGACCGTTATGAGCAACCTTCGGCACATTTGCGATCGGCGCGGAGATTTGGCCATCTTTCGAGATGATCCGCATGCGCCCCGGCATTTCATTCACGATCGCTTCGCCGCCGGGCAGGAATGCGAGGCCCCAGGGATTGTCGAGCCCCTTCACCACCAACTGCTCGATCGTTTTTCTCTGGCTCGGGGCCGCCGGCGCTCTGGTGATCGATGAGGGCGCCGCTGGGGCGATTTCCCCCGCGCCACACGCGGCGGCCGCGAAAGCCGCGACAAAGGCCGCGGCGACATGGGCAGACAAAGGACGCATCGGCTCTCCGCAACACAAAAAACGCGGCGCTTGCGCCGCGTTTTGATAACTAGGTCTGGCCGGCTTAGTTGCTAGGCCGTCCAAACGGCCTATCGCTTGGCGAAGGTCGGGCGGCGTTGCGGCTTCGGCGTAACTGGCCCGTCCATCTTGTGACGGAACACGATCCGGCCCTTGTCCAGGTCGTAGGGGGTCATTTCGACCGTGACCCTATCTCCGGCCAGCGTGCGGATCTTGTTCCGCTTCATCCGCCCGCCGGTATAGGCGAGAATGACGTGACCGGAGTCCAGCGTCACCCGGAAACGGCCCTCAGGCAGCACTTCGGTGACGACGCCGTCGAATTCGAGAGTTTCTTCTTTGCTCATTAAACCACTTTGAGATCCACTGCGGAGGCTTTGCCCTTCCGTGGATCGGTTTGCAACTCAAAGCTCACTTTTTGGCCCTCGCGAAGCGATTGCAGGCCGGCCCGCTCCACGGCGCTGACATGAACGAATACGTCGGCTCCGCCCGTTTCAGGGGCAATAAAGCCATAGCCTTTGGTGGCGTTGAACCATTTAACGGTCCCGGTTGGCATATCGGACGCTCCTCCTGGTTGATCGGCGAAAACGCACGGCTTTGCCGCTGCGTTCCGGCGTTTGAGGATTTTGGGTAGAGAAAACAAGGCGACGCCAAAAGGCGGCGCCCGGGCGCCAAAGCGTGTCAACCTATCGTCAATCCGTCGCGGCAAAAGTGGCCATTGACCTCGTAAAGTCAAGGTTTTTGCGCGTTATCCCACAAAATCCACGCCGATTCTCGTGGTCTAATGCCTTGCTTCTTTGTCTCTTTCCGCCTCGGCGGCCTTGAGCACGCGCAAGACGTTGCCACTCCAGATTTTTTGCAGGTCCTCTTCCGAATAACCCTCTTGGTGCAGGCGTTCGGTGATGCGCCAGATCAGCGAAACGTCCTCCATGCCAGTCACGCCGCCGCCGCCGTCCCAGTCCGCGCCGATGCCGACATGGTCTACGCCTGCCACCTTCAGGGCGTGCAGCACCTGCGCCATGTAGTCGTCAAAACGAGCTTTCGGGACAGGAAAGGCCTCGTCGATTCTGGCGCGTTCCTTGGTGAGGGTCTCGCCCTGACGCGCGGTCAGGTTTTCGAAGTCGTATTTGGCGTACATCGCCGCCAGTGCGGTATCGCGCTCCAGGCTCTTGGGCGTGTCGACCAGATAGGCCGACAAGGCGTTCATCTGGATGACGCCGCCGGTCTTCGCCAGTTTGCGCAGGCGCGCGTCGTCGATATTGCGCGGATGTTTGTGAACGGCTGAGACCCCGGAATGGGACAGGATGATCGGCGCTTTTGATAATTCGAGCATCTGGTCGAACACTGCGTCCGAGGCGTGGCTGGCGTCGAGCACCATGCCGAGCTGATTGGCTTCGGCGACGAATTGCTTACCCAGCGGCGACAGGCCATTCCATTCGGCGCCTTTGGGGTCGGTGGCGCTGTCGGCCAGATCATTATTGGTCATGTGCACGGGGCTGATCAGCCGCACGCCGAGACCATAAAATTCTTGCATGCTGGTCTCGAGCGCTTCGGGCGTCGAGCCGAGCGGAAAAGAATTCTCCATGCTGATGAAAACGACACGCTTGCCGGCGGCCGCGATGCGCGGCGCGTCGTCGGCGGCCAATGCGAGTTCAAAATTGGCCGGATCGTCCGCGATCATTTTTTCGATCGCATCGGCGGTGCGCAGCGCATGCGTCCGCGCTTTCAAATAACCATCGACGGTGCGCGGTCCTTGCCGCGTATAGATCGCCCAAAAGCCGCCATCCAAACCGCCCTTTTTCATGCGCGGCAGATCGACGTCTGTCCCGTCCTGATCCACCGAATGTTCGCGATCGATAGACCAGCCCTTGCGCAACAACAAAGCCGGCGTGTCGAGATGGGTGTCGAGCGTCAGCAGGCGATCCTGCAATGCGATAATTTCGGCGCTGGGGGTGAATTCTGCTTGCTTTTTTGTGGTGGCGCAGGCGGACAGCGCCAGCGCCGAGGCGCCGAACAAAGCAATCGTCACTAGCGCCTGGATGCGAGTCATCACGCCTCCCACGGGCCAAAATGCTTGGACAATCGCAAGCCTTGGCCTTGGTAATTCGAGCCTTCGCCATAAGGTTTTACGGGGGGGCTCGCCATTGCTTCATAGACGAGGCGGCCGACCGGCTGACCGTCTTCCAGAATGAAGGGCACGTCGCGCGAGCGCACTTCCAGCACGGCGCGCGAGCCGCC